>JAPLKY010000064.1 GCA_026387805.1 Candidatus Krumholzibacteriia bacterium | reverse complement strand
CCCGCTGGACGAATGAATTCGGGCAGATGAAGAAATTCTGCTGAAGAATCTGAAGGCGGCGCATGTGTCTCGCGGGGGCGACGATATAGCCGAGCCTCCAGCCGGTCATCGCGAAGAGCTTCGAGAAGCCGTTGAGGACGAACGCGTCGCCGGTGAACTCCAGGGCCGAATGCTCCGTATCCCCGTAGACGAGGCCGTGATAGATCTCGTCCGAAATGACGGGAACGCCGAGATCGCAGATTTCGGCGAGATCGCTCTTCGGGATCAGCGTGCCGGCGGGATTCGACGGGGAGTTGACGATGATGCCGCGGGTCCGGGGGCTGATTGCCTTGCGCACGGCGTCCGGTTTGAGTTGGAAGCCTTCCTCTTCCCGAACCCGGATGGATCGCGGTACGCCCCTGAGATATTGTATGAAATTCGGATAGCAGGGGTAGCCAGGATTCCCGATGATGATCTCGTCCCCCGGTTCCTCGATGAGGAGCGTGAGAACGAGGAGCATCGCGGGGGACGTCCCCATCGTTACGATGACGCGCTCTTCGGGGACGATCGTTCCGTACGTGCGCTTGTGGTATCCCGCCACCGCCGCGCGCAGCTCGTGGATGCCGCGGCTGTCGGTGTAATGCGTATCCCCCTTCGCGAGGGCCTCCGTCGCGGCGCGGACGATGCGCGGAGGCGTCGGAAAATCGGGCTCTCCGACCTCCAGGTGGATGATCGAGCGTCCCTCGCGCTCGAGGGCGAGCGCCTTCTCGAGCACTTCCATGACGATGAACGGCCGCAGCGCGGACAATCGATCCGGACCCACGCGAACGGTGTCCGGCGCGGAATTTCCCGCGGATTTTCGGCTCGGTTTCATGCGTCTATTCTCGGCCACGGCTCTTCTTGTTTCCTGTACGATATACCTGAAACATATCGCGGGGCCGGAGCCAAGTCAAACACATCGTTCTGCGGCTCGCGAGTCGGGACGGATCACGGCGAGAGTCCAGTTTCGTCCCGTGACGCCGCCGTCGCGCCGGTGCGAGAAGAAGAGAGAGGGGGTGCAAGCCGTGCAGAGCCGCGAGGAAAAGACGTTTCGTCTCCGGATGCCGTGCGCGGCGAGATCCCGGATGATGAACGCGGAGAGGTCGAGGCGCCACCGGCCCCGATCGTATCGTCTGACCTCTTTCGGGAAGCGCAGGGCGTCCTCGCGCGACACGCTGTAGCATCTTCCGCAGATACCCGGTCCGACGATCGCGATTGCGTACCGCGGATCGATCCGGAAACGCTCGCGCAGCACGCCGACGGCGCGTCCGATGATTCCGCCCTCGGCGCCGCGTCTGCCGACGTGCATCGCGGCGAGCGCTCGCTCCGGCGGGGAGTAGATCACGACGGAATGGCAATCGGCGGTGCTTATGGCCAGCGCGAGACCGCGTTTCTCCGTCGCGAAGCCGTCGATGCCCGGGTATCGGCCGCCCTTCGTCACGACGGCGATTTCCGTGCCGTGAATCTGCCCGGCGCGGGCGAGAGCGCGCGGCGCGATACCGAGCGCTTCGAGCAGGAGCCTCCTGTTCCGGTCAATATTGGCGGGACGGTCTCCGGACGTTCCGCCGAGGTTCAGCGAATCGAACGGAGAGAGGCTCGTCCCCCCGCCTCTGGTCGTGACGAATACGTCGAGTCCCGGGGCGATCGCCTTGAGGGCGGGGAAGGTGCCGAGCGTGAGTCCTGAGCGCGTGATCAATTCCATATTTGTTCTGTTGACAATCCGCGACCGGATAAGGATAGCTTATTGCGTGATCTTTTCAAGAACTTCGGAGGCGTCGCATGAAATATTTCGAAGGGTACCGTTGCGGAACGTGCGGTCGCGAGATCCCCGCGGGTTCCGTCGCCGGCGAATGCCCGGCCTGCTCCGGGCCGCTCCTCTGCGTCTATGATACTTCGGCCATACGGCGGAACACGGCGGCCCGCACGCTCGTCTCGATGCGATCGGGAAAGGGGGTCTGGCGCTACGGGGATCTGCTTCCCGATTTCGCCCGGAGAATCACGCTCGGGGAGGGGAACACGCCGCTCCTACGGGCGTCTCGTCTCGGGGAGGCGATCGGCGCCCGCGATCTCTACATCAAGGACGAATCGTTCAATCCGACCGGCTCGTTCAAGGCCCGCGGGATGGCGGTCGCCGTGTCGCGCCTGCTCGAGCTCGGCGTGAAAACGGCCTACGTGCCGTCCGCGGGAAACGCGGGCCTCGCGCTCGCCGCTTACGGCGCGGCGGCGGATATCCCGTGTCACGTGTTCATTCCGTCCGAAACCCCGGAGGGCGTTGCCGAGGAATGCCGCCTCTACGGCGCCTCGGTCACCGTGGTTCCGGGCATCCTGCCCGATGCCGCGCGGGCTCTCGACGCGTCGGTGTCGGGGGACCGGACGGGGATCGTGAGCACCTTTCGGGAGCCGTGCCGGCTCGAGGGGAAGAAGACGATCGCCTTCGAGCTCGAGGAGGAGATCGAGCCCGAATGGATCATATTCCCCACCGGGGGAGGGACCGGCATCGTCGCGTTCTGGAAGGCATACCGCGAGCTCGAAGCGCTCGGAACCCTGCGGAGGGCCATGCCGCGTCTCGCCGCGGTGCAGGCGGCGGGTTGCGCGCCCATCGTCAAGGCTTTCGCAGGCGGAGCGGATAGGGCGACTCCGTGGAAGGATCCCGTCACGATCGCTTCGGGAATTCGCGTTCCCTCGTCGCGAGCCGATACGCTCATCCTGCAGGCGCTCCGCGAAAGCGGGGGAGCGGCCGTATCCGTGACGGACGGGGAGATCACGGCGGCGGTGCGTGAGATCGCGCGCTCTCTCGGGATATTCCCCTCGCCCGAGGGCGCCGCGACGTGGGCGGGGCTCAAGCGCCTCGTCCGCGAAGAAACGATAAGCCCCTCCGCGCGCATCGTCATCGTCAATACGGCGGGAGGGGCTCGATATCGTTTCCTGCTCGATTCCCGCGAACCGTGATCAGCGGGAACGGGTCCGTTTCGTCGACGTGGTATTCGAAGAGCGCGTGCTCGCCGGCGGCGGGCTCGAGGGTCGGCTCGTCGCGCGCGCGGGGGCGCTGTAAGCCCTCGCGGGCGAGGAGCGAGAGGCGCCCGACGATCCGCGGTCGATACTGTTCGATCTCTCGCGCGTCGAGGATCTGCCGGATCTTTCCCTCGTCGATTCCTTCCTGTCCGAGTCGCCCGATTTGCGCTGGGGCTCGTTGCGCCGGTCCACGGTCCGCCCGGAATCGCCGTTTCGCTCGCGCGCCGGGGCCTCTTTCCTCGCCGATTCGCGCCGCGTGTCGATTCTCCGCTCCGATTTCGGGATCAGCCGGCCCGGCGTCTCCCTCGAACGCACGGTTTCCCTCGTTTGAGCTCGCCGATCGACGGCTCGCTCCCTGTTGCCGATCGTACGTTCGCTGCCGTAGATGATTCTCCGATTCGTCTCGCGGGTCCGCACGGCGCTCCGATCGCTTCCGCGAATCGTCTCTCTTGCGATAGTGCGATCGACCGATCTCCGCTGAAGATCCGAGCGATCCAGCCTCCGGGCGAGATCCCTGTTCCTCGTTTCGACGAGGCGGCTTCCGGTGATCGCGCGCCTCCGAAGAAGATCCGTATTGGTTCTCGAATAATCCAGGGTGCGCTTCGCGAGCGTCCGTTCCGCGTACACGGGACGGAACCGGTAATCGTCTCCTCGGTGGTGATCGTATCCCCAGCAGTACGAATCGTCATCCCATCCCCACCAGCGGTACCGGTCATGGCACCCCCAGCCGTATTGCGAATAGCCCCATCCCGGGTACCAGTAGCCGTAGCCCCACGTCCAGCTCCAGCCGAATCCCCACCAGAACGGATCCCAATAGAACGGATCGTAGAAGAGCAGGGTGGGGCCGAAGTACGAGGCGTACGGATTGTACGTGCTGTACGAGATCGACAGGCGATAGTGCACGTCGTCGGCATCCCCCTCGCCGTTGTCGTCCCCCTCGAGCCGATTCTCGGCGTAGCTGCCGGACGAGTAATCCCCCTCTCCGGTGTCTTCCCCGGTGTGCCGGACATCGTAGAGCGCCGGATACGGATACTGGGGCTTCTCCTCGTAAGCGATCTCCTCGATGACGATCTCGGGGCATTCCATCGCGTACGGATCGGGAAGCTTCTCCGGACTGTGGCATTTTGCGCACAGATAGCGCGGATAATCGACTCGCCTGTTGACGAAGAAGTCGGTGTAATCGGTCGCCGGCGGATTGCCCTCGGCGTCGCGCACGATCTCCTCGTCAATCGTATTGAAGGCGAGGTAGGGATCCGTATCGATCCGAAGCCGCTTCTCCTCCGGGAGCCGGTCCCCGCGGGAGAGAAAATAGAGCTCGTCCTCATTGAGCCTGCCCGGCTCGGTCACGGCGAGGGCATGGATGTATTCGACCCCCGTCGTTGCGCCCGCCTCCCAGATCAGGTTCTTTCCGGGGGGAGGAAGGAAGTACGTCGTGCGTCCCTTCGAGAGAACGGGACGTCCGTCTTCCGGATAGAGGAGCTGCACGTAGCCGTCGGCGTCGATGTTGTATACGACGACGTACGCGTCTTTCGTCGTCTGGAAAGAGAGACGAATCTCCTTGCCGGATCTGTACACTCCCTCATTCTCTCCGAGCATATTCACGCTCACGGAGAAATCGCCGGGTCCCGGCGTCTCGGAGATCGATCTCGCCTGTTTGAAATCGACGGCGCCGATCCTCGAGGCGAAGACCGGAAGCATCAGCGCGGCAAGAAGGAAGAGAAAGGTGGTGCGTTTCATTGCTCTCACTCCTTCTCCAGGGGAGGGTTAGGTTGTTCTTGCATTCGCGGGGGCTCAAGTCCTCTTTATTCCGGCTGGAGCACCCACTATCATTATAGTTCTCCGGGGAGCTTTTTACAAGCCAAACACTCCTTTCTTTCGCCCTGCGGGTCGATATATTTACGTAAAGAGCGGTGCGTCCGTTTCGTGACGACGCCCCGGCACTTGCATGAGGCGAACTTCGTAACTTTATGGAATTCTTGAGGCTAATGAACCGCGAATATGCTGAAACATACTTGACCGTCCATGGGTACTATAGTAAGTTGCCCGAAGGCGCAATCCGAGGAGGATGAATATGGGATTCGAGGGGCCGATTACCTTCCTGCAGATATCGGGGAAGCTATCCGACGTGATATTCCATGGCGGCACGGTGGGGAACGGGATTCTTCTGGTTCTCACGGTGCTTTCGGTCGTATCCTGGACGATCATGATAGAGAAATTCCGCTTCTTCAAGCGTTCGCGCAAGGAAACCGCACGCTTCCTCGAGCTTTTCGCCGCCGAGCGTTCCCTGCGGGGGCTCCATGAGCGCGCGGGAAAATTCGCCGCGAGTCCCGAGGCGAGACTCGCCACCTCGCTCTCGGCCGAGCTCGAAACGGGTGAAATCAGAACGACCTCCGCCCTCGACAAGCTCATCGAGGCCGAATCGATCGCGATCCTGGCGTCGTGGCAGACCTACGTGCAGTTCCTCGCGACGACCGCGTCGATCTCGCCGCTCCTCGGTCTCTTCGGCACGGTATGGGGAATCATGGCTTCGTTCCTGAGCATGGGAGCGCAGGGCTCGGCGAGTCTCTTCGTCGTCGGTCCGGGAATCGCCGTGGCGCTCATCACGACCATCTTCGGACTCGGGGCCGCGATCCCCGCGGTGGTCGGATACAATTACGTTCAGAGGGCGATCCGGAGCAAGGAAGACGAGATCACGTCCTTCGGCCTGCGCTTCCGCAACCGGATCGTCGAACGATCCTACGTCGAGCTGCATGAGGGAGCGGCCGGATTCGCCCGCGGCGGCGAAATCGTCTCGCCGTCCCTCGGCTCGAAGTAAGGGGACGCCGATATGAGACGCTCGCGCTACGTGCCGCTGGCCGAGATCA
>JAPLKY010000211.1 GCA_026387805.1 Candidatus Krumholzibacteriia bacterium | reverse complement strand
ATACATGATTTCGTTTACGAGGATCGCCCCGGGGGACGCCCCGAGGGACACGCAGGTCGTATCGTTCGCGGGATTATCGTCGAGGGCGCCGTCGAGATATGCCCGGACCTCGAAACGGGGCGATTCCGGGGCCGCCGGCGTGAGCTCGATCGAATCGGCGGCCGAGGCCGCCAGATCGAGAGTGCGGTTCAGCTCGCCGGACGACGCCGTGAAACCGGACTCCCTCACCTCGGTCAGAATCGAAACGCGGCCGTCGATCGGTTCGAGGCCGCGGTTCACGATCATCAGCTTCAGGGGAAATGACGCTCCCCGGCACGGAAGAACGTTCTCCCCGACGAGGCGAATGCCGACGTCGAACCGGAAGAAATTCCTTCGACCGGGCGTCGGGGAGGCGGGGACGAAGTCCGTATCGTTCCGGTCGCCATCAAAGCCGTCCGGCTTTCGCGCGAGGCTCGTTCCCGCGGGGACGTCCGGCGCTGGGACCGTTTCATAGAGATCGCCCGACACGCAGGGGCCGTATCCGACGAGATCGACGATGCCCGAAGACGAAACGAGCCGCACGGCGTCGGGGCCGTTACCCAGAGTCCCCTTGAGCAGGCATTCGGGGGAAGGGGCGCGCTCGATTCCGGCGATGCACAGGAATTCGCCGGGTCCGATGAGGGCATCGGGCGATGCCGTCCACACGACCTTTCCCTTTCCGGCCGTTCCATCGACGGCCTCCAGGACCCAGCCCGAAAGAGCGCATGGAACGGCATCCGGATTGAAAAGCTCGATGAACTCCCATCCGTCGTCCCTTCCCGGATGATCGTAATAGACCTCGTTGATCACGACGCCGGCCGGGCACGGATGCGCGAATATGATCTGGATGAAAACGCCCGCAACGAGCGGGCCGAGGGAATGGAAACGAAAAAGGCTCCACCGCCACATCATCCACCACCACATCATGAGCCGCGATGATTATATCCCGAACGCGCGCATTATTTCAACGGAAAAATTCGTCCTGATATTCGTCCCAGGATCCGCCGCCGAATCCGCCCCCCCCCGGACTCCCCCCGCGAGACTCCGGTCATCTGGTCATTCCCAGACTTCGCAGTATCCTCTCCCCGCGGTCGCTCCCTTTCTCGTAACCGTACCATCCTCCGACAATCCTGCCGCGGATATCTATTATGTAATTGAGCGGCAGGGCGCTCTGCCCCTTCGCGGTCTGATATCTCTCATGAAATACCTCCCGCGCGGCGGTCGTCGAATCGACGACGTTCGGGAACCGTATCATCTTCTCGCGGATAAACCCCTCCGCCTGCTCCCTACCGTCCGCACAGTTGAAGCCGAGCACGACGAGCCCCTCTCCCGCGTATCTGTCCTGAAGCATCTGCAGGTGAGGGAGCTCTTTGCGGCACGGTATACAGCTCAACCGCCAGAAGGAGAGCCATACGACCTTCCCGCGATGCTCCGACAGACGGAACCGCGAGCCGTCGAGGAGCGCGAGCTCGAAATCAGGCGCTTCGCTTCCGGGCCTGAGAAGCCCGTCATCAAGCGATTGCAGGGGGTACTCCTCCCATCCGGCGGGCGGCTTCCACCTGAATTGATCCTTTGAAATCGTACCGTTGACGACGACGTCGCGCCAACGCTCGCGCACGACGATATCGCGCTTCCCTCTCATCGTCTCTTCGAGCCTTCGAGGCAGGCGGTCGCGTCTCGAGATCCAGAACACCCTCGTTCGCTGGCCCTTCAGGTAGCTCGCCTCGATGATGTCACACACCTCGCCGTCGACGTTGACCGATCCGTCGCTCTTCACGCTTTCGAGGAGCGCGTCCATGAGATCGGGGCTTCCGAGAAAGATGCTCGGATCGATGATCGTCATCGACATCCCCGTACCGAGAACGCTCGTTTCTCGCGCGATCGAATGACCGCCCTTCCTCGCGTCCTTTCGGAGATACGACCCCCGGACGTCGCGCGTGTTGGCCGCGGAATCGCTTTCGTGGATGTAGGGTCTCCCATCCGGCCAGTATATCCACATCCGGCGGCCGTCGAGAATGAGAACGCCGGTCTTCGTCCCGTCCTCGCTCCTCGATTCGAGCCGCGCGTAGTTCGGCTTCCGGAGCAACAGCCGATAGCTCGAACGGCCGATCTCCTTCCCGCCGGTTTCCCGGACGTATTCGCTCTCATAGGAGAGAGCGCGCGCCTCCCGGATCGCCGCATGCATGGCCCGGTAGATCGCGAGCGCCGCCACATCCCCTTGCACAACGGCGCCGGACTCCCTCCCGGGCGGCGTCGCGCCGGATGCGGTGAACGTCGCGAGCGCCGAGAGCACGCCGGCGACGAGCATCGAAGCGCTCCCGAGCGATTTCATACGAGCCCCCATGCCTTTCTCAGTATCCACTCGACTCCGAGAAACACGATGATGCCGATGAGAATGGCGGCGTTTCCCCGAAGCTCGCCGATGTCCCTCCGTTCGATCCGCTGTTCCGCGAGACTCAGGCGCCGGGCGA
>JAPLKY010000419.1 GCA_026387805.1 Candidatus Krumholzibacteriia bacterium | reverse complement strand
ACAATCCCCCGCGGGTCCTGCCGCTGATTGCACCCCGCCCGTGTGATACGCGGGTCCTGTCGGCGATTGCACCCCGCACGTTCTTGCTCGCAGAGCTCGCTGCGCTGCGTGCGGGGGCCCCATCGCCGCCACCCGCGCGGGAGAAATACGGGATGAAAACGGTGTCGACATTGAGAGAACCTCAGCCCGTCTGGTTCCCCCGTGGGAAGCCGGCCGCGACGGCGACTCTGCGCCGTATCGTTCCTCTCGTGCGTAAGGCCGTCCGCGGGGAGCGCGCTCCCTCCGTCACCGAAATCGCGCAGCGGAGCCGCTCGCCGTTCAAGGTGCTCGTTTCGACGGTGATCAGCGCCCGAACGAAGGACGAGGTGACGGGGGCGGCGGCGAGACGGCTCTTTGCGCAAGCCTCGACGCCCCGCTCGCTCTCGGCTCTCTCCGCGAAACGGATAGAGGAGCTCATCTACCCCGCCGGATTTTATCATACGAAGGCAAAGGCTATCCGCGCCCTTTCGGCAATGATCGCGGGCGAGCCCGGAGGCCGCGTTCCCGATACGATGGAAGGGCTTCTCGCGCTCCCCGGCGTCGGAAGAAAGACGGCGAACCTCGTTCTCACGCTCGGTTTCGGCCTTCCGGGGATCTGCGTCGACACGCACGTGCACCGGGTCGCGAACCGGCTCGGGATCATAAGGACCAAGGTGCCCGCCGAAACGGAAAGCTGTCTCCGCGCGACGCTTCCGAAGGGGCACTGGCTCGAGATCAACGATCTTCTGGTCACGTTCGGCAAATCGATCTGCGCGCCCGTATCGCCGCGATGCTCGATCTGCCCGATCGCGCGCTCGTGCGCGCGCGCCGGAGTGGTTCGGTCGCGCTGAATGCGGGGCTTGCCGCCGCGATGAATGCGGCGGAGGATTCGAGGAGGAGGTCATCGATGCGTCGTCTCCGTCTGTTCGTGCTGACTGTCGTTGTAGGTTCCCAGGTGATCGCGGCGGAGAGCCGGGCGGCCGGCCCGGACTTCGATCGATTTTTCACCGCGAAGGCGCTGAGGATCGATCTCTACCATACCGGCGACGCGAAGGAGGAAACGTACAGTCTCGACGAGGCGAGAGTCGAGCCGTATTGGGCGGGAAACCCGCGCAACCTTCTCGACACGCTCAATCTGGGAAGCTGCATCCTCCGGGTGTTCGATGTCGGAACGAACATGATGATCTACTCGCGGGGCTATTCGACCCTCTTCGACGAATGGAAGACGACGGAAGAAGCGATTGCCGGATTTCCCCGGACCTTCCACGAATCGTTGATGATCCCGCTGCCGAAAGCGCCCGTGCAGGTGCGGATCGATACGAGGGACCGGAGGAACGTCTACAAGACCGTCTATGACCTCGTCGTCGATCCCGCCGATTATCATGTCAGCACGGAGCGGCGCTTTGCCGACGTCCGCGTCCGGCAGCTTTTCGACGGCGGTCCCTCTTCGAACAAAGTGGACGTCGTCGTCCTCGGCGATGGCTACGATCAGAACGAGATGCACAAGCTCCGCGGAGACGCGGAGCGGCTTCTCGGCGCGCTCTTCGATACCGAGCCGTTCAAGAGCAGGAAGCGGGATTTCAACGTGCGGCTCATCGAGACGGCATCGTCCGAATCGGGAGTCGACGAGCCGCGCGAGGGCAAGTACCGCAACTCCATGTTCGGGCTCTCGTTCAATACGTTCGACATCAGCCGATACATGCTGACCTTCTCGACCAAGGTCCTCCAAGACATCGTCGGCAACGTGCCCTGCGACGCCGTGATCCTGATCGCGAACACCAAGAGGTACGGGGGGGGAGGGATCTACAATCTCTATTCGGCCGGATGTTCGAACAACGAGTTCGATGCCTACGTCTTCATCCATGAGTTCGCCCACGCCTTCGCCGGGCTCGGCGACGAGTACTACAGCTCGCAGGTCGCGTACAACGATCTCTATCCGAAAGGCATGGAGCCGTGGGAGCCGAACATCACGGCGCTCCTCGATACGGCGAAGGTGAAATGGGGGGATCTCATTCCCGAGGGGACGCCGGTTCCGACTCCGGACGATTCCTCGCACGCCGGCGCGGTCGGAGCTTTCGAAGGGGCGGGATACTCGGCGAAGGGGCTCTATCGGCCCTGCCGCGATTGCATCATGTTCTCGAAGAGGACCGTGCCGTTCTGCCCGGTATGCAGGCGGGCCATCGAGCGGATGATAGACTGCTACACGAAGTGATCGCGCGCTCGCCGACGGCTTTCCGCTCGCGAAGGTTCGGCCCGAACGCTCAGGGTCCCACGTTCATGAGGCGATCGCCTCTCAGAAAATCGTCCGTGTTGTAGTCCTCGGTGAACTGGAGCTGCCGGTACTCGGCGTCGAGGATCGAGAAGTGGCTCCGCTCCATGCTCGCGAGGTATTCGAGCATCGACCGGCTGCTCTGATCGCGCGTCTTCTTCGCGAGCCCCGTGTAGAAATCGTCGGCCTTCTTCTCCGCTTCCATCGCTGCGGCGAAGAGCTCCTTGAGGGTCGCCTCGGGCGGAAGGATGTCGTCGATGCTCGGAACGAGCGTTTTCGGCGGCATGCTCAGATCCACCCCGGGGAACTTCTTCCGGTAGGCCTCCGTGAGAATACGCTCGTGGTTCATCTCCTGCGACGCGAGAAAGTCCATTTTCACCTTGAGATCGGGATTCTTCGCCTTTTCGTTCATCCGGCGGTAGAGCTTGATCGCTTCGATCTCGGACTTGATCGCGATGCTGAGGACTTCGAGCGTCGTGAGGTCGCGTTCACGTGCCATGACAGCTTCCTTTCCTGCCGGCCCACTTTTCACTTTACTTGCATCGAGGGCAAAATTACCTTGATAGAGGCAAGCGATAAGAATTCTTATTTTGATAATAGGGCATCGTGCCCCCGCGTGTCAAGGAAGGAAGCCTGGGAGGTTCATCGAAATGGAAAGCACGGAGAAGCTCGAAGCGCTCAAGCTCGCGCTCTCGAACGAGGAGAAGGAGCGCGATTTCTATCTGGCGCACGCGAAGCGCACGAAGGATCCCCTCGGCAGGCAGATGTTCGAATCGATCGCGGCCGACGAGAACGAGCACCATAAGCGGCTTCTCGAGCTCCACAAGAAGCTCGAAGTGCGCAACAAGTGGCCCGACGGGTTCTCGATCGACATCCCGACGCGGGTTACGGAGGCGCTCGGTCGTCTCGTGAAAGAGGCGACGAACTCTCCCCAGAACGACGACGACGACGTAGCGGCGGTTAAAGCGGCGATCGATTTCGAGCACAAGGGGGAGAGCTTCTACGAGAAGCTCGCCGGGCAGGCCAAGGACAAGGCCGAGAAGCGGTTCTTCACGCTGCTCGCGTCGATGGAGCGCGAGCACCGTCTCTCGCTCGAGGATACGCTCGAGTATTTCACCGATCCAGAGGAGTGGATGGAGCGCAAGGAAGGCCGGCACCTCGACGGCGCGTGAGCGCTACAGCGTGAGGCCGCCGTCGACGACGATCGTCTGCCCCTGGATCCAGGAGGCCTCGTCCGAGAGAAGAAAGACGGCCACCGCGGCAATCTCTTCGGGTTTCGCGATACGGCCGGCCGGCGTTCGATCCTTCCATACCTCGAGGATCTTTTCCTTCTCGGGAAAATAGTCGAGCGCCGCGGTGTCGACGGGTCCGCCGGAAACGGCGTTCACGTTGATGCCGCGCGGGGCGAGCTCTTTCGCGAAATACCGGACGAGCGTCTCGAGAGCGGCCTTGCTCGCGCCCACGGCGGCGTAACCGGGCAGGCACGAGAAGCTTCCGATCGACGAGACCGCGACGATCTTGCCGCCCGATTCGGGGAAGAGCTTCACCGCTTCCTGTGCGCCGAGCAGGAACGCGCGGGCGTTTGCGTTGAGGGCGAGGTCCCAGCCGAATTTTCCGATGCGGGTCGCGGGTCCGAGAACGCCGGAAACGGCGTTCGAGACGAAGACGTCGAGCCCGCCGAACGCCTCTTTCGCGGCCGCGAAGAGGCTTTTCACTTCTTTCGGCTCCGAGACGTCCGCCTTAACCCGCAGCGCGCGCCGGCCGAGCCGCTCGATCGCGAGGGCCGTCTCTTCGGCTGCCCGATCGTTCTTCACGTAGTTGACGGCGATATCGGCGCCGAGAACCGCAAGCTTGAGGGCGATGGCGCGACCGATGCCGCGGGAACCTCCCGTGACGAGAGCTCGTTTTCCCGAGAATTGCTGCATGCGATTCACCAGCCCGGAAGCGCATCCTCGCCCGCGATGAACTTGAGCGCCTCGATCGCCGCCTGGCATCCGCTTCCCGCAGCCGAGATCGCCTGGCGATAGCGCGGGTCCTGCACGTCTCCCGCGGCGAAGACGCCGTTTACTGATGTGCGCGTTCCGCGCGTCACGATGTATCCCTTTTCGTCGAGATCGATTTTTCCCTTGAAGAGACCGGTCGCGGGCTCGTGGCCGATCGCCACGAAGACGCCGTCGACGGGAAACTCCTTTGTCTCGCCGGTCTTGACGTTCTTGAGGACGAGCGCGGTGACCTTGTTCTTCGCCGGATCGAGCACGTCCTCGACGGTTGAGTTCCATTCGAAATCGATCTTCGGGTTGTCGAGCGCCCGTTTCTGCATCGCCTTTGACGCGCGGAGCTCGTCTCGCCGGTGCACGACGGTCACCCGGCTCGCGAATCTCGTGAGGAACGTCGCCTCCTCGATCGCCGCGTCCC
>JAPLKY010000333.1 GCA_026387805.1 Candidatus Krumholzibacteriia bacterium | reverse complement strand
CAACACATTCATCACGATGCGCGGATGATTGCAGTGCTCGTCCAGGACGCGCACGATTTCGACGAGATCGTCGCGCAGGAACGGCTCCCCCCCGGTAACGTTGACGTCCCGCAGCGTGCGGGGAAGTCTCCTGAACTGCTCCGGCGAGAGCTCGTCCCCCGGCGGAAGCTGCCAGATATTGCACATGTTGCACCGGGAATCGCACCGGTACGTGACCGCGACAACCGCGTCTATCGGCATTTGCATACGGATCCTCTCATCCTATTTCCCGACGGCTCCGACGAACATCTCCGCGTACCGCCCGACCATGCCGTCCACGGTGAATTCCCGAAGGACACGCTCGCGCCCCCGGATCCCCATCCGCCTCCCCGTCTCCGGCGCATCCGCGAGGGCGACGAGCGACTCGACGAGCGATCCGACGTCCCCCGGCGATATGATCCGCCCCTCCTCGCCGTCCGACATCATCTCGCGCACGGCTCCGACATCGGACGCGACGACGGGCAGGCCCGACGACATCGCCTCGAGAACGGCGAGCGGAAACGTCTCGACGACCGGGTGGGAGCAGAGCACCGACGCATCCGCCGCCGAGAGAATCGCCGGGATATCCTCCCGGCGCCCCATGAAACGAACCGCGTCCCCGAGCGACAGCTCCCGCGAACGCCGCTGCAATTTCTCCGCCTCCGGACCTCCTCCGATCGCGAGAAAAAGAAAATCGTTCCGCCGCGCCTTGATGCGGGCGGCCGCATCGAGAAACATCCCGTGGTTCTTTTCCGGCCGCAGGGCGGCGACCATCGCGACGACGAAGCGCGCGGCCGGTATCGAGAGCGCGCTTCGCAGCGCTCCGCGCTCCTCCTCGGACCGAGCGGGCCGAAATCTGCCGGGGTCGACGCCGTTCGGTATGATGCGTATCTTCCCTTCCTCGATCCCCTCGCGCCGGACCAGGTAATCGGCGTGCGCCCTCGCCAGCGCGACGATCCCTTCGTACGAGCCGAGCACGAACCGATCGCTCATCGAGAAGGAGCTCCGCTTTCCCCATAATCCCGTCGAATGAACGGCGAGAAACCGGTGCTTCAAACCCGCCAGGCGCGCGGCGACCGAGCCGATAAAGACGGCATCATGATGATCGAGGGAAAGGAGAACCGCTTTGCGGTCGCGGCCGAAAAGGGAAGCGAGACGCGCGCACGCGAACGGATCGCGGCGGCCGCGCGCGATGCGCGAGACGACCGGCGCGCCCCGGCGAGCGATCCCCGCGCCGACGTCCCCCGGTTCGTGAAGACAGAGGACACGGGCGGACAAACCACGCGCCGGCAGAGCAAAAACGAGCGCCTCGATCACGCGCTCCGCGCCCCCCGTCACGAGGGTCGAAGCGAGTATCTCGACGCGAGGAAATTGTCCCGCCCTTGTCATCGTGAAAACCGTCAGAGGTAGGGAGCTTCCCTGCGCCCGGTCTTGCAGCGCATCTCGCCGAGCGTCCCGTGCACGCGCGCGGGATTCCCGTACGCGACCACGCCCGGCGGAAGATCCTTCGTGACGACGGAGCCGCTCCCGACGAGCGTGCCCTCGCCGATCGTGACGTACGGCAGCAGCGTCACGTTCACGCCGATACGGCAGCCCTTCTTGAGCGTCGGCCCGTGCATGCAGTCCTTCGAATCGGGGCATCCGGGATGGTAATCGTTCGCAATCTTGACCCCCGGCGCGAGAAACACGTCATCCTCGATGACGGTGAATTGGGCGACGTATACCTGGCAGTGTATCTTGACTCTCATTCCTATCCGGCAGCCGTAATCGACGACCGAGCCGTTCCAGATGGAGAAATGGTCCCCGATCTCGTTCTCCTCCCTTATGATGCTATGGTGCCCCGTTTCGAGGTGCGCCCCGATGCGGGAGCCCGCATAGATGACGCAGCCGCTCCGGACGCGCGCCTCGGGGCCTATCGTGAGAACGTCGCTCACGCCCCGGCGGGGCGAAAGATACCCGAGCACGGCCCCTTCGTCGATGAACGAATGATCGCCGATGCGCACGGTGCCGAGCTTGTGCGGAACGAGGTTTTCCATCATCGCACGGAATCCATGATCGCAGGATACTCGATCGTGACCTCTTTGCCGTGCTCGCGCATCGAGCGATCCGCCGCGTCGAGCGCGAGAAGCACCTCGAGACCGTGGGTCCCTCCGCTCCTCGGAGTAGCGCCCTTCTCGATGCAGTCGACGAAGTGCTGGCACTCGATCTTGAGAGGCTCGGCGTCATCGAGGCGCGGGATGGAGATATCGCCGTAGCGATACGAGAGCTGGAATTCGCCGAATGTGTCGTAGTGGGGCGTTACCGTCACGCCCTTGTCGTAAATTCGTATCTTCTCGAGGCTCGAAACGTCGTCGTAGACGAGCATCTGCTTGCTCCCCACGACCGTCGTGCTCCTGATCTTGTTCGGATTGAGCCACGAGACGTGTATGTTCGCGATCGTCGATTGCGGATATCTGAGGAGGAGAAACGCAACGTCCTCTATCCCGGGCCTGATGTAGGATTGTCCGATGGCCGAGACCGACACGGGGCGCGCGTTCAGCACGTAGTTCATGATCGAAACGTCGTGCGGCGCGAGATCCCAGACGACGTTGATGTCATCCTGGAAAATCCCGAGGTTCACGCGCGACGTCGCCATATAGTAGACGTCGCCGATCTCGCCGCCCCAGATCAGATCCTTGATCTTGTTGACCGCGGCGGTATAGACGAAGGTGTGCCCGACCATGAGAACGCGTCCCTTCCGCTTCGCGATCTCGACGAGCTTCGTCCCCTCGTCGACCGATTGCGCAAGCGGCTTCTCGACGAAGACGTGCTTGCCCGCCTCGAGCGCCTCGCTCGCGACCGCGTAATGGGAGGAGACGGGCGTCGCGATGACGACGGCGTCGATCCCCGCGTCGGTCACGATCTCGCGAAAATTCGTCGTCGTCCGCAGGGCCGGGTAGAGCTGTTTCATGTGTTTGAGACGGTCCTCGCTGAGATCCGCGCAGGATATCACCTTCGACGTTTTCAGGTTCGAGAAGTTCCTGATGAGGTTCGGACCCCAGTAGCCGCAGCCGATGACACCGATATTCAGCACGACGCCTCCATTCTCAATACCCTCCCGATCCGAAAAGCATCACGGGAATCGTTCTCAGCATGATCTTGAAATCGAGGAGGAGAGACCAATGCTCGATATAGTAGAGATCGAGTTTCACCATTTCGTCGAACGGAACGCTGCTCCTCCCGCTCACCTGCCAGAGCCCGGTGAGCCCCGGCTTCACCTGGAGCCGGAGCTTGTGCCAATCCTCGTAGTACTCTATCTCGTACTGCAAGGGCGGCCGCGGCCCCACGATGGTCATCTCTCCCCTGAGGATGTTGATGAACTGCGGAAGCTCATCAAGGCTCGTCTTCCGCAGAAAGTTCCCCACCGATGTGACGCGCGGGTCGTTCGTCAATTTATAAACGGAAGGTGTTTTTTCGTCAAGGCTTGAATTAGGCATGCGCCCTTCGATGAAGCTGCGCGCGAATTCGCGGTGGATCGAATCGTCGGAGTCCTGCCGCATCGTCCGGAACTTGAAAAGGGTAAACACCTCCCCATGCTCCCCGATGCGTTTTTGAGAGTAGAATACGGGTCCCCGAGACGTCAGCTTGATCAGCAGCGCAACGGCGAGAAAGAATGGAAAACCCAGTATTGCGACCGAGAGAGCGGCGCCCACGTCGATCAGGCGCTTGGCGAATCGCTCCGACCACATGCGCCCCCGCAGCTTCGCTCCTGCGGGGCTCGCGAGGCTTTCCGTAAGCTGCTGAAACTTCTGAGCGGTGTCCAGGGCCATCGATTGCTTTCTCATTCTGCGTTACCGCCTCCGCGACCCTTTGCTATGTCTTTATCTAATTTTCGATAGCCCCCTCCCTGTGAATAACCTCAGGACTTCCTGTCGACCCCCCTGAGCACCTCGCAGACGCGGTCGATATCCTCCGGCTCGAGCTCGGGAAACATCGGGAGAGATACGGATTCCCTCATGAGCTTTTCCGCCACGGGATAACTCCCCGCGGCTCTTCCCAGATGGGAAAACGCCGGCTGAAGGTGCACGGGAACAGGATAGTGCTCACCCCATCCGATATTCGCGTCGGATAGCGCCGTCGTGACCGCTTTCTTGTCGAGGCAGCCGATGGGAAACACATGGTACACGTGACGGCAGCCCTCGGTCTCGACCGGCAGCCAGTAACGCGATCCCCTGAGATTGTCGATGTATCGTTTCGCGGCGGCTCTTCGTCCGTCGTTCCATTCATCGAGGTATCCGAGCTTCACCCTCAGAATCGCCGCCTGGATCGAATCGAGCCGGTAGTTGTATCCCATTTCCTGGTGGACGTTCCGCTTGAACTGCGCATGATGCCTGAGCGCCCGGGCCCGTTCGAAGATGCGCGGATCGCCCGTCGTTATCGCTCCCCCCTCGCCGAACGCCCCGAGATTCTTGCTCGGATAGAAGGAAAACGCAGCCGCATGGCCAAGGGAACCCGCCCTCCGCCCTTTGTATGTCGATCCGTGCCCCTGGCAGGAATCCTCGATGACGACGATGCCGTGCTTTTTCGCGAGCTCCATGATCGGATCCATGTC
>JAPLKY010000302.1 GCA_026387805.1 Candidatus Krumholzibacteriia bacterium | reverse complement strand
CCTTCGACGACCAGACTGGTTTTGAGTCGTTCACCGCATCGGTTGCGGGGATTCCGATCCTGGAGGACATGCTCGGAGGTGCCGGGCTGCTCGACGTGACGATCGAGTTCACACCAACGGAAAAGGTGGTGACGCCCACCCTGAGATTCCAGCCCGATTGGCTTGTGTGCCCCGACGTTAGAGCATTCGGAGAGATCGTCCTCAGCCCCGACTCGATCGGAGTCGACGGCATCTCGATCTACGGCATCAGGGCCGAGTTGCCCATCGGGGATTTCGTCTTCCGTTTCGCGGATTCCTTCGTCGACTCGAAGAATTCAGCGATGACGGGGAAAGCGGCATTCTCTGAGCTCGTCGCGATCGAGGGTCCGCTCCCGTCGTGCTGTGCGTCGCCCGGGAGACTGAAGCTTGCGGCGTACTTTGAGCCTCCGCCGGCTCCATCAGGAGCGTTGTTCGGCATAGGCCTCCTTGCCGGCTCCGTGGATTTCCGAGTCACGAACAACGTGGCCACCTACTTCTCGACCGAGGTCACACCTGTGGCGCCATACCTGCACCTCCTGGCTCGACTTCGCGTCAATTGGTAGGGCCAAGGTCATCGCTCACTGAAGCGTAAGTCGAACGACGCTCTTGACCCAGTAGCTGCCTGCCGATGTCGTTCGGTACTCTTCGTTGCTGACACGCCCGTCCTCGGGCAGCACGACAATGCGGAATCCATCGCTCCACTCAGGTACCTCGATGCCGTTGAACGCGTAGGCGAGGACGATCGGGTATTCCTCGTCCTCGACGCGGGCGTGATCGATCGTCACGCGGTACCCGTCCGCAGCGACGATGTCGATCCCATCGTAGTTCGCGGCGCCAAGAAGGTCGCGAAGAAGAACCCCCGTGTACGTTCCGGCGTCCCGCCAGGTGCCGTATTGATTCTGATACTCGCCGCGACGCGACACGACCGGAAGCCGCCGGAGCTGCGGCAGACCGACTCTTCGTTCTTCGCCTGTCAGGAGCACGATCCGGAGCGCCGGCCCACGAGGCTCAAGCGCCCACCGAATGGCGAGAGCCGCCGCCAAAGCAGCAACCAGCACGGTGAGGCCGACGAGCATCCCTCGCCGAAGATTCCTCACGCTACCCATCCCCCCAGCCGTGCGACCGTCGCAAGGCCCACCGCGAGAAGGCTAAGGCTGACGGCTACGAGACTCCACAAGCTCCTCGGCTCTCCCCGGCTCGCCGTGCGCGTTGCGTGGAGACCGAAGCACCGACCCTTCATCGAGATCGCAATGGACTCTACGCGGTGGAGTCCGGAGACGACGACCGGGACGAACGTGTAGCGTACGGCGTGCAGGACCCGTCGCGGGCTGCGGATGGACACCTTGATGCCCCGCACTCGCTGCGCTTCCCGCACGGCTTCTAGCTCCTCCTGGAAGAAGGGGACGAAGCGAAGCGCGAGAACGAGAAGATATCCGTACCTGTAGGGAACCCCGATCCGAGTGAGCCCACCGGCCAACCGATCGGGATCCGTCGTCCTCACGAACAGGCCGCTCGCGGAGAGAATCACAACGAAGCGAAGCGCCATCCCCGCCCCGGCGAGGAGTCCGCCCGCCGTGATTCGGATCGGGACAACCAGCAGGGTGGGACCATCGCGGACCGAGAGCACTTGGGAAAGGAAGAGAACGAGGGCAAAGAGAAGGACGAATCGGAGGCCGTAGACGAGACCGGTTGGCCGCTCACCCGAGACAGCGGCCAGAACAACGACCGTCGCGAGAACGAGACTCCCCGCGATCAGCCCGGGACAGGTGAACACCGCGGCGACAAGAGCCATCAGAAGAAGAAGGTTCGACAACGGTCCGGCCCGATGGAGCCCGCGCCCACTTCTCGCCTTGGCCTGCGGGGAGGTCATGTCCAGGACTCTGGGGTAAATGCCCCATCTCCCCGCTCGCGAAGCCGGCTGAACACCTCGTCGGGCGATCCGCAGATGTGAGTTTCCCTTTCCATGTAGAGGACACGATCCGCGAGCGCACGTGCCAGCGGAATGTCGTGCGTCACGACGACGACCGCTCCATTCCGCGCGATCACGCCATGGATCTGCGAGATCATCCACAGGACATTGCGTCGGTCTTGGCCGATGAACGGCTCGTCAAGGAGGAGCAGATTCGGTCGACGAGAAAGCGCGGTCGCCACCGTGAGCCGACGCTGTTCCCCAAGACTGAGTGACAAGGGCGCCGCGTCGTCCAGTCCCGCGAGACGCGCCGCACGAAGCTCCTCGTCGATCGAAGCCCCGCCCGACGGGCGCTCGAGTTGCATCTCCTGCCGCACGGTCCTCTCGAAGATCTGGTGATGCGGGTGCTGGAAGACGAACCCGACCCGCGTGCCGGAGGCGCGGACGACGTCTCCCGTTGTGGGCGATACGAGTCCGGCCAGGAGTCGAAGGAGCGTCGTCTTTCCCCCGCCGTTCGGCCCGATGATCGCGAGGATCTCTCCCGCGCGAAGTGAGAACGATAGGTCCTCCCACAAAGGCTGGTCGTAGCCAAACGAGACCCCCTCGACGCGCAATCGCGGCGGCCCCACCGGAGCGTTGGCCGGCGACGCGGCCCACGCCCCGCGCAGGCCGAGTAGGGCGTAGTCAAGCCGCTCGCGTGCCGGGTAGCGATCAACCAACCGCCCGCGATCAAGGAGGATCAGGCGCGGCGCAAGCGCCCGCAGGGCGTCGATCCGGTGCTCGATGACCACGAGAGTCCTCCCCTTCCCACGGACCAGGTCGGATAGGGTGACGAATAGGGCTTGAATGCCGCGCGGGTCGAGGTTCGCCGTCGGCTCGTCAAACAGGAGAACTCGCGGCTCCATGGCGAGAATCGACGCGATGGCCAGGCGCTGTTTCTCCCCTCCCGAGAGGGTCGTCGTCGTCCTCTGGCGGAGATGCGCGATCCCGAGGGCGTCAAGCGAGCGCTCGACGCGTGCGTGGACCTCGTCGGCGGGGAGGCACAGGTTCTCCGGCCCAAAGGCGACCTCTTGCCACACGTTCAGCGTGCAAATCTGGGCATCCGGATCCTGTTGGACGAGTCCGATACGCGTGGCCAGCGTCTCCGGCACCATCCCTCGGATGGACGCGCCGCCGAGCCTGATCTCTCCTGCAACCTCCGCGGGGATCATGGCCGGAACGAAGCCGCTCAAGGTGCGGCAGAGCGTCGTCTTCCCACACCCCGACGGCCCAGCGATCGCCACCACATCCCCCTCGCCGATCCGCTCGCTCACCGCTGTGAGGGCAGCTTCCTCCCGGTCCGGGTAGTGGACGGAGAGCTCACGGATGTCAATGTCGAAGCCCCTACTACTCGACAACAAGTCGCACCACCTGTCTCACCCAGTAGGCCCCGTCGTAGCCCGGCGCGACGAGCCGCAGCGCGTCCCGTTCGAGAACCAAGATCACGTCGGGATCGTCTGCGAGGTCGTCGAGCGGAAACCGGGCCTCGTATCCGTCGCCAGCCATCACGCGAACGCTGGTGGA
>JAPLKY010000007.1 GCA_026387805.1 Candidatus Krumholzibacteriia bacterium | reverse complement strand
CATCCAGCGGTCAAGGCGGTGACCCTCACGGGAAGCGCCGCCGCGGGGAGAGCGGTCGCCCGCGCGGCGGGAGAGCATCTCAAGAAGACGGTCCTCGAGCTCGGGGGGAGCGATCCGTACGTCGTTCTCGAGGACGCGGACGTACCGCTGGCGGCGGCGGTCTGCGCCGAAAGCAGGCTCATCAACGCGGGGCAGAGCTGCATCGCGGCGAAGAGATTCATCGTGGTCGAATCGAGGGCTCGTGAATTCACCGGGCTGCTCGTGGACGCGATGCGGAGCCGGAAGGTCGGCGATCCGCTCGACGAAGAGACCGACGTCGGGCCGCTCGCGCGGCTCGATGTGAGGGACGATCTCCACCGTCAGGTCATGCGGAGCGTCGAGGCGGGCGCGAAGTGCATCCTCGGCGGCCGGCTGCCGGCTGGCGCGGGGGCGTTCTATCCGCCGACGGTGCTCATCGACGTCGCGAAAGGCATGAGCGCGTACGACGAGGAGATCTTCGGTCCCGTCGCGGCCGTCGTCACGGCGAGGGACGAGGAAGAGGCGATTCGCGCGGCGAACGATACGAGCTTCGGCCTCGGGGCGGCCGTCTTCACCCGCGATCTCGAACGCGGGGAGCGGATCGCCTCGAGCCGGATCGACGCGGGCTCGTGTTTCGTCAATGCCTTCGTGAAATCGGATCCGCGCCTTCCGTTCGGCGGCGTCAAGGAGAGCGGGTACGGCAGGGAGCTGTCGTATTTCGGGATCAGGGAGTTCGTGAACGTGAAGACCGTCTATGTGGCTTGAGTTCCCGGCACCTGCTCGCTCGATACGCGGGTCCTGCCGCTGATTGCACCCCGCCCGTGCTCGCGAGCAAGGCTCGCTGCGCAGCGGGCAGGGACCCCATCGGCGTCACCCGCTACATGTGCCCCCTGCGGGGGCCCCATCGCTGCCACCCGCTAGTCAGGATCACTTGCCGATTCCCTCGATATTCCCGTTCCAGAGGTACGTGCGCGTTTCCTTCACGATCACTCCCGAAAGCGCGAGGAGCGAGATGAGATTCGGGATCGCCATGAGGCCGTTCGTGATATCGGCGAATGACCATACCATGCGGATCGTCGCCATCGAGCCGAGCATGACGCAGGCCACCCAGATCCACCGGTACGGTTTCACGGCGCGGACGCCGAAGAGATACTCGCTCGCCTTCTCGCCGTAGTAGGACCAGCCGAGGAGCGTCGAGAAAACGAAGGTAAGGAGCCCGAACGTGAGAATAGCGGGGCCGATCACCGGGATATCGGCGAAAGCGGCTTTCGTGAGGGCCGCTCCGTGGAGCCCGTTGATCCATTCACCCGAGTTGACGAGCACGAGCCCCGTCATGGCGCAGACGACGACCGTGTCCCAGAAGGTGCCGGTCGAGGAGATGAGCGCCTGGCGGATCGGATTCTTCGTCTGCGCCGCCGCGGCGAGAATCGGTGCGCTGCCGAGACCCGATTCGTTCGAGAAGAGTCCCCGGGCGATGCCGTAGCGCATCGCCTCGCGCATGCCCGCCCCGAGGAATCCCCCGACCGCGGCGTGTCCGTTCCAGGCCCCGGACCAGATGAGCCGGAGCGTCCCCGGCAGCTCCCCGGCGTTGATGAGGAGAATCGCCGCGCATCCCCCGACGTAGCCGACCGCCATCACGGGGACGAGCTTCTCGCACCAGGCGGCGATCGACTTGATGCCGCCGAGGATCACGACGGCGGTGAGAATCATAATGACGAGGCCGGTGATCCAGACCGGAACGTGGAACGTCTCGTAGACCATCGTCGAGATCGAGTTCGCCTGGACCATGTCGCCGATGACGAGGGCGGTGACGCACATGAGCGCGGCGAATATGACGCCGAGCCAGCGCTGCTTCATCCCGCGCTCGAGGACGTACATGGGGCCGCCCGCCATGAAGCCGTTCTTCGTCGTGATGCGGTACTTCACCGAAAGAACCGCCTCGGCGTATTTCGTCGCGATGCCGAAGATGCCGGTGAGCCATACCCAGAACACCGCGCCGGGCCCGACCGCGGCGACCGCCGTCGCGACGCCGACGATATTGCCCGTGCCTATCGTCGCGGCGAGCGCCGTCGTGAGCGCGCCGAACGGGCTCACGTCCCCTTCTCCCTCGCGGGTGCGGCTGAAGGAGAGCTTGATCGCCTTGCCGATGTATCTCTGGATGAAGCGAAGCCGGATCGTGAGGAAGATATGGGTTCCGAGGAGAAGGACGATCATCGGAGGACCCCACAGGGCGTCGCTCCATTTCTGAAAGAGCATTTCGAGCGTCTGCATCTGCCCCCTTTCCCGGCGAGTGCGGGAATTGTAGCACAGGAAGTCGCCGTGTCAATCGTTCGTGCCCCGGGCGAAAGGATCGCGGGCGCGCCCCTCGGGCGGTGCATTGTCTCTTGACAGCCGGAGCGGGGCTCGTGCAATCTGGGCGTCGAAGGCCCGCATCATCGCCCGGGAAAGGAGCACCCGTGTCCGGCGTATACGACGTGCTGAAGGAGCGCGGATTCGTCGAACAGGTTTCGGACGAATCGAAGGTCCGCGCGATGCTCGAGAAGAGCGTCACCTGCTATATCGGCTTCGATCCGACCTCGGACAGCTTCCACGCGGGGAGTCTCGTTCCGATCATGGCGCTCGCTCACATGCAGCGGCACGGCCACCGCGTTCTCGCGGTGGTCGGAGGAGGCACCGCGATGATCGGCGATCCGAGCGGGAAGACAGAGCTCAGGCAGCTCGTTTCGAAGGAGGAGATCGACGCGAACGCCGAAGGGCTCAAGCGCCAGCTCGCGCATTTCCTCGATTTCTCAGGCGGCACGGCCTTCATGGTCAACAACGCCGACTGGCTCCGCCCGCTCAACTATATCGAGTTCCTGAGGGACGTCGGGCGGCATTTCAGCGTCAACAAGATGCTCGCGGCGGAGTCGTACCGTATGCGGCTCGAGACGGGGCTCAATTTCATCGAGTTCAACTACATGCTGCTCCAGGCGTACGATTACCTCGAGCTCTACCGGCGTCACGGGTGCACGCTCCAGATGGGCGGGAACGACCAATGGGGCAATATCCTTGCCGGCGCCGATCTGATCCGGCGCGTCGAGCACGGGGAAGCGGAAGCGCTCACCTTTCCGCTCCTCACGACGGCGACGGGGGCGAAGATGGGAAAAACGGAAAAGGGCGCGGTCTGGCTCGATCCGAAGAGGACCTCCCCGTACGAATATTACCAGTACTGGATCAACGCCGACGACCGCGACGTCGGCCGGTTTCTGGCGCTCTTCACCCTGCTTCCCATGGACGAGGTGCGCAGGCTCGCGTCGCTCGCGGGCGAAGAGCTCCGCGAGGCCAAGGAGATCCTTGCCCTCGAGGCGACGAAGATGAATCACGGGGAGAGCGAGGCGTTCAAGGCGCGCGAGGCGTCCAGGGCGCTCTTCTCCGGGGAGGGGGGCGTCGACGAAAGCTCCGTTCCGACGGTGGAGATGGACCGCCGACGCTTCGAAGAAGGTATCCCGGCGTTCGCTCTTTTCGCCGACGCGGGGCTCGCCAAAACGCGAGGGGAGGCCCGGCGGCTCATCGCGCAGGGCGGAGGATACGTCAACGGGCGCCGTCTCGAAGCCGCGGACGAGACGATCACCGCCGGCGAGCTCAGGGACGGCGCGTTGATGCTGCGCGCCGGCAAGAAGAAGTACGCCCGCGTCAAGGCTTCGTGACCGGACTCCCTCGGCGCCCGCCGTTCGATCGCCCGATAACCGCGTCGTAAACGGCCTCTATCATTTTCACGTGGCGCTCGAGGCTGAAGAGTTGTTCCGCGCGGCGCCTGCCTTCGATCCCAAAACGAAAGCGCATGTCACGATCGTCCAGGAGTTTCAGGAGCGCATCGGCGAGCGATCTCGTGTCCCCCGGCTCGAAGAGAAGTCCGCTCGTTTCGTGCGCCACGATCTCGGTGAGTCCGCCGCACGCCGAAGCGACGACGGGGACTCCAAGCGCCATCGCTTCGAGCGCGGAGTGCCCGAGAGGTTCGGGTTCGATCGACGTGTTGACGAAAACGTCGCAGTCGGCGATGAGGTGCCGCACGTCGCTCAGGAAGCCCGGGAGATGCACCCGATCCCTCAGAAGCGTGCTCCGTTCGACTCTTTTCCGGAGGCCGGCGAGCTCCGGTCCCGCTCCTGCGATGACGAAGTCCGCGTCCGATCGCCGCGCGAGAATCGTCGCGGCTGCGTCGACGAGCATCGCGGCTCCCTTCCATGGAACGAAGCGCCCGGCCCACCCGATGAGGGCGCGGTCCCGCTCCGCGCGTTTCCGCGGCCGAAGCAGGGCGACGTCGATTCCGTCGTACACCGTGACGATCCTGTCCCGGCGGAGCCCCTGCGCGGCGTAATGATCGGCGACGGATCGCGAGACGCAGAGGAAGCGGTCGACGCCGCGCGCCGCGAAACGCTGGAACGCCGTCGGACGGAAATACCCGCGCTGGTGGCTCACCGCCGGAACCCCGGCCCGGGACGCAGCGACGATCGCCGCGAGGTTCGCCGTGAGGGCGTTGTTCGCGTGGACGAGATCGAAGCGCTCGCGGGCGATCCATTCGGCGAGCCATGCGGCGCGTTCTCTCTCGACGAACAGGTAGGATTTGAGGCTCCGGAGGAGGCGGTAGAGTCCTTGCCTCTTGAATCCGGGCAATGGTATTTCGCGTTCCTCCGGGGGAACGGGCTCGGGTCTTCCCTGGATCGAGGCCGCCGTTGCGTTCGGAATTCCCGCGGGCTCGAGCGAGGCGCGCGCGGCGAGGTCATAGGCGAACAGCACGAACGGCTCGAACCGCGAGCGGTCGAGACCCCGCGCGAGCTCTTCGAGACAGATTGCGGATCCCCCGACCGCCGGCGCATCTTCGATGTACAGGATTCTATGCAAAAGCGTATTCTCCCCTCGGCGGCGCTCTGATATACTTCCGCACCGGTCCCCGGCGGATTATCTATTGTAGAGCGGGAATCCGGGCCCGGGCAACACAAATGACGCCGCTGTCGGCTGCAACGGATCGTGGGAAAGGTTGGTGTCACAAGGCATGACCGAGAATTGGGAGGAGAGATTCGGCGAGGAGCGCTCGCGTCTCAACGAGATCGTTCTCGCGAGCGCCCCCCTCGGGATCAGGCGGTTTTTTGCGCTCGACGAGCAGGCATATGAGGCGGGCGCGCTCCCCGCGAAGACAAAGGATCTCCTCGGCCTCGTCGCATCGATGGTGCTGCGCTGCAACGAATGCATCTCGTATCATCTCATCCGATGCCGCGAGGCAGGGGTGACGCGGGAGGAATTCTACGATGCGTTCAACGTCGCTCTCGTCGTCGGCGGCTCGATCGTGATTCCGCACCTTCGCTTCGCGGCGGAACGTCTCGAGACGCTGCTCGAGGCTCGATGAAGCGGGCGATTTCAAATTCTCTTGTGTTCGGCGTTCGCGGGGGATACACTCGGCGCGTTCATGGAACACGCGCATGGAGGAACGATCGATGTTCTTTCTCTTGTTGAGCCGCATCGTCCGGAGACGCGCGATTATCGCGTGGGTGACGCTCGTATGTTTCCTCGCGGCCTTCGTCGCCGTTCTCGTTTCGGGGAACATGTACGAATCGCGGGCGCTGCTCCTTCCTCCGGTCGAGGAGGCGAACGAGGGGATTCTCTCGGCGTGGATGACGAAGCTCAACCTCCCCTCGATCGTCACCCCCGGAAGCGCGGGATCGACGTCGGCCACGATCCTCGGCGATATCCTCGAGAGCCGCCGTCTCGGCGAGATGATCATCGATACGCTTTCGCTGAAGGAGCACTTCAAGACCGAGAGCCTCGACGATGCCCTTCGCGATCTGCGCGCCCGGACGAGCATGGCGGTGACCGGCACGGGGCTTATTCATCTGAGCGTCAGGGATAAGGATCCCGAATACGCCTTGAGAATAGCGAACGCATATATCGCGGGGCTCGATTCGCTCAACCGTTTTCTTCAATACTCGCGCGCCGAGCAGACGCGGAAATTCATGGGGGCGCAGCTCGCGGAGTATCGCGGCCGGCTCGGCAGCGCGCGGCGCGAGATCGCCGCGTTTCAGGGTAAGAACAATATCGTCAATTTCGACGAGCAGGTGCGCGGCGCGATCGGCGTAGCCGCCGATCTCAAGGTCAGGGCGGTGCTGGCGGGGATCGAACGCGATCTCATCCGGGAGTACACGTACTCGAACTCCCTCGAGCTCAAGCGGAAGAACGCCGAGTATGAAGGCCTGATGCGGCAGCTCGGAAACATCATGAACGGAGACAGCGCAGGCGCCGTGTTCATCCCCCTCGATCGCATGCCCGGCCTCGCGCAGAGCTATGCGAGGATGGAGCGCGATCTCGAGGTCAACGAGCGAGTTTACGCGTATCTGCTCGAGCGCTACGAAGAGGCCGGCATAGACAAGGCCCGCACGACGCCGGTCGTGCAGATCGTGGATGAGCCAAACCTTCCCGAAAAGCCTTCGGGAAGGCCCGGATGGCTCATCGTGCTCGTCGTGACCGCCATCGGATTCGTCTGGATCGTCGTGGCGGTTTCGTGGTGGGACTGGATGCGGCTGAGGGAGAAATCCAGCGACGAGATGCTCGCGTTCGCCGAGCTGCAGGCGAAGATGCAGAGCGACACGGGATGGGTGCGGAGGAAACTGCGGTTCTAGCCCTCTTTCACTTCCGGAAAACGCACATCTGGAATATCCCTTGCAACGGGTAGGGACGTGCCCCGCCGACGCCCGGCCGGCTCATTCCTTGGAGGAAACAGCACACATCATGACTCGCGCGATGCGGAGAAGATGCCTCGTCGCACTGTCGCTCGGCGCCGCCATCGGGGCGATCGGGCTCGGGAGCTGTTCGTATTTCGAATTTCGAAACGAAGGAGAAAAGCCCTTTCTGCACTACAGCCTCGTTCTCGCCGACGCGCATCTCAAGGTCGTGCACGTGAGCGGCGCGGTTTTCGGAATCACGGCCGACGCGTCGACGTTCAGGGCCTTCGCGGGCCCGAAAGGCAAAAGGCTCGATCCGATCGGCTTCAGGGCGGCGGATCGGCGGGGAAGGCTGCTTGCCGTGCGCGCCGGGGACGGGCTCTGGACCGTCGAGAACGGCGGGCGCGATTTCACGATCGAATACGACGTCGTTCTCATGATCGAGGACCGGTATTCGGCCGACGTGCGCGACATGTTGACGTGCATCGGCGCCGATCGATCCCGGATTCTCGGGCGCGACGTGTTCCTCGTCCCCGAGCTGAACGTCGCGGACGGCGTCCTCGTCGACGTCGCCATGCTCCCCGGATGGAGCCTCTCCGCCTCGTCGCCGCACGTCCGAAATAGAGTCATCGTGCCCGATTGCGCCGAGCTTCCGTTCACGCTGGCGGCTTCGGGCAATTACCGGATCCTCGAGCGGACCGTCGGCGGGACGGAGATCGCGCTCGCCATCGCCGAG
>JAPLKY010000068.1 GCA_026387805.1 Candidatus Krumholzibacteriia bacterium | reverse complement strand
CGATTACAAGATTCTCAACCTCGCCGTCTCCGACCGGAACGACGTCCTCGTCGAGGTATTCAAGGCGCGAACGATCCTCGTCGGCTCTTCGACGATCAACAACGGCGTGCTGCCGACGATCATGCCGGTCATGACCGACGTCAAGGGGCTCAAGTTCAAGAACAAGATCGGCGCCGCGTTCGGCTCCTACGGATGGAGCGGCGAGGCGGTCAAGATCGTGGAGGAGCACCTTGCGGCCTCCGGCATCAAGCTCATCCGCGACGGGCTCAAGTTCAAATGGCAGCCGCGCCCCGAGGAGCTCGACGCGTGCCGCGAGTTCGGCCGCGAGATCGCCGAGGCGACGAAGAAACCGTGCGAAGCATAAAGGAGCTTTCGATGGGAATGTTCTGTTACCAATGCGAGCAAACAATGAAGGGAACGGGCTGCGAAGCGACCGGCGTTTGCGGGAAGGATCCGATGACCGCGGCGCTTCAGGACCTGCTGCTGTACGCGGCGAAGGGTATTTCGATGTACGCCCACCGGGCGGCACGGCTCGGCGCGCGCGATCGGGAAATCGACGTGTTCACGATCGAGGCGCTCTTTTCGACCGTGACGAACGTCAATTTCAATCCCGAGAATCTGAAGACGCTCATCGAGCGCGCCGCGGCGACGCGCGACAAGGCGAAGAAGCTCTATGAGAACGCCTGCGCGAAGTCCGGCAAGGCGCCGGAGTCGCTCGGCGGTCCCGCCGCGCTCCAGCCGGCGCGCGACATCGACGGCCTCGTCGCCCAGGGCCTCGGGATATCGATTCTCGAGCGCAGAGCGAAGCTCGGCGCCGACGTCACCGGCCTCCAGGAGCTCGTCACGTACGGCCTCAAGGGAGCCGCCGCCTACGCCGATCACGCGCAGATCCTGGGCAAGGAGGACGCGGCCCTCTATGCCTCGTTCCACGAAGTGCTCGACGCGCTCGCGAAGGATAAGCCGACCGCGGAAGAGCTTCTCGGCTGGGCTCTCAAGACGGGCGAGATCAACCTCAAGGCGATGGAGGCGCTCGATGCGGCGAACACGGGAGCCTACGGGCACCCGGTTCCCACGAAGGTCCGCGTCACGCCGGTGAAGGGACACGCGATCGTCGTCTCCGGACACGACCTCAAGGATCTCGAAGAGCTCCTCAAGCAGACCGAAGGCAAAGGGATCAACGTGTACACGCACGGAGAGATGCTCCCCGCGCACGGCTATCCGGGTCTCAAGAAATACGCTCATCTCGTCGGGAACTACGGCGGCGCCTGGCAGGAGCAGCAGAAGGAGTTCGACGCATTTCCCGGCGCCGTGCTCACTTCGGCTACCTGGCGAATACAGAGAACGGTATGGAAGGCAAGGAGGTGGCGCGTCTTGAGGGCCGCCACCGCGCCGGCGGCGGCAACGCGCTGCGCGCCGGGGTGCTGGGGGTGAACGACGGCCTGGTGTCCGTCTTCAGCCTGGTCATGGGCGTGGCGGGCGCCGTGATCGACGCGGTCAAGGCGGGAAAGATCCGCCGTTTCTTCCTCATCGGCGGCTGCGACGGGGCAAAACCCGGCCGGAGCTACTACACCGATCTCGCGAGAGCCGTGCCGGACGACTGCGTGATCCTCACGCTCGCGTGCGGCAAGTATCGTTTCAACAAGCTCGATTTCGGGGACATCGGCGGCATCCCACGGCTCCTCGACGTCGGGCAGTGCAACGATTCGTACTCGGCCGTGCAGATCGCGCTCGCGCTCTCGAAGGCGTTCGGGATAGGGGTGAACGATCTGCCCCTCTCGATAGTGCTCTCGTGGTACGAGCAGAAGGCGGTCGCCGTGCTGCTCACGCTTCTCTATCTCGGGGTGAAGAATATCAGGATCGGTCCGAGCCTCCCGGCCTTCGTGACGCCGCCCGTGCTCGACATTCTCGTCGATCAATTCGGCATAAAGCCGGTCACGACGCCCGAAGCGGACCTCAAGGCGATGCTCGGCTGAGACCGACGGCGCTCTCATCGGCCGCCGGCGCTCCGGTCGGCCGCCGGCGTTTCATCGGATTCTCGGCACGAATTTCTGAATGCGCCTGTTCCGCGCGTCGACGATATAGACGTCGCCGCCGGCGTTCACGGCGATTCCTTCGGGATGATCGAACTCTCCCTCGCCGGTCCCGCGGCCCCCAAGCTTCGTCACGAAGGCTCCGTCCGTGGTGAACTGCGCGAAGCGGTCGTTTCCGAGATCGGCAACGAAGATCGCGCCGCCCGCCGCGACCGCCACGTCGATGGCGCAGTCGAATTGTTCATCCCCCCGTCCGTAACCGCCCCAGGCGGCAAGCGGCACGCCTTCGGCCGAGAATCGCTGGATCCTGTGGTTCTGACAATCGGCGACGAGAACGCTCCCGTCTTCCGGGCTCACCGCGATGCCCATCGGGCCGTTGAATTGCCCCGGCCCGCTGCCGTACTCGCCCCACGCCCCGAGAAAATCGCCGCTCGTCGAGAATTTCTGGACGCGGTTGTTCCGGCCGTCGGTGACGTAGACGAATCCGCCTGAAGCTGCGACGCCGACGGGAGACCGGAACCGGCCTTTCCCCGTTCCCTCGCTTCCCCATTTCAGGATAAAGGAGCCGCCCGGCGAGAATTTCTGGACGCGGTTGTTGCCGCCGTCGACCACGTAAACGTACCCGTCTTCGTCGACCGCTATCTTCTCGGGAGAATCGAACTGGGCATCTCCGGTCCCCGTCCCGCCCCAGCGGATCAGAAACGCGCCGTCCGCGGTGAACTTCTGCACGTCGTTGTTCCAGTTGTCGGTGACGTACACGTCCCCCGCGGCGTCCAGAGCGATCCCCTTCGGATATAAGAAAACGCCCTCGCCGATCGTTCCCTCGTTCCCCCATTGCCTGGCGAAAAGATAGAAGTCGGTGCGGAAGGGTCCCCATGCGAGCGTCACATCGCAGCAGCGGAGGCGCTCCGAGTCGTACGGCGCCGTTTTGCGATCCAGCGCGCCGCGGTCGAACCTCGCGGCGCCCTCGAACGACGCGAAGAGCTCCCATGCGAGGACGGGAAGACCTTCGTCGCGCTCGAGGAGCCCGAATCTCGGCCCGAACGAGAGATCTGCGCTCGGTAGGCCGAAGAACTCGACCGTGATCCGCGGCTCGATGGTGAATGCGATCCGGGCGCCTTCCCCGCCGTCGTAACGAAACGGCCGCGGCGCGAACGAAGGAGAAACGGCGAACGAGCTCGACCAGGCTCCGCCCTCGAGCCGCAAGCCGCATTGCACGGGCCCGGCGGTCTCGATCCCCACCTCGCTCGCGAAGGCCGAATCGGAAGAAACGTCGAAGCCGGCGACGAAGCTCATCGTCACGATCTCGACGATCGGAACGCAGCCGATGTTCCGGATAACCGTCTTCCGCACCGCGGCGATCTGCATGCTGCGTGAATTCCGGATTCGGCCGGAAGCCTCGACCCTCACGTCGCAGGTCAGACGCAGATCCCCTTCCGCGTTCACCCGAAAGCGGTGGAGCTTCCCGGGGACGATCCGCATGGACAGATCGACCGCAGGCTCGAACTCGACCCTCCCGCTCGCGATCGTTACGGACAAGGCGGCGCCCGCCGAATCGCCCGCGAACAGAACGATATTCGACAGATCCAGCCCGCCATTCGAAATGGAGACGCCTCGCGCGGCCGCAATGAGCTCTCCCCGATCGGCGGCGCCGGGGACGGCTTCCCCGCTCCCGGAAAAACCGATCGACGTCGTCGCGTCGAGTATACCGGCGATCACCGCGTCGGCGAGAACTGCGGGCGTCGTGCGGACAAAGAGCCGATTCCCGTCCACGAGAACCGATCGCACTCTCCTGATGTAGCCCCCGCCGTCCGTCCCGACGATAACCGCGCCCGGCGGAATCGCCGTCATTCTGCCCGGCGCGTCGTACACGAGAAGGGAATCATCCGCTTCGATGAGCGAAAGACCGACCCTCTCGTCCGCGACGAACACGTCGCGCGAAATCTCCGCGTTCAGCCCTCTGCCCCGCGGCTCCGTCGGCGTGTCGGCGCCGCAGCCCGAGATCGCGGCGCATCCGACGACGAGCGCGATGAGGAACGTCATTCTCGCCGGTGCGTTCATTGCGGTATCAGGATTCCCCATTCGTCGAACACGACCGCGACGATGCTGTCGACGGCGCTCCGTCTGAAGAACCACAGCGGAAATCCGAAGTGGAAGCTCGCCGCCGCGACGCCCGTTCCGGCCGAAACCTCGGGAACCACGTGCTCGTACTTCGTCACCCACAACGCGACGGCGGCGTCGTTCAGCGCCGAGCTCTCGCTTTTCGCCCTCATCGAATAGATCGGATGGAAACAAGGCTGCGACCGGGCGGCCGTTCGCTCCATCCAGTATCCGGGATCGTAAACCTCTACATAGGTGAAGCCCCCCGGCCCGAGGGAGTCTTCGGGATCGAAATACCTCCCCTGCATCGTGGCCTCCGCCCAGAGATCGATGCGCGGCGGAAATCCCGGATGCTCGGCGGTGAGCGGGTCAGAGTCGTCGCGCAGCATATACGACATGCAATCGAAGTGGTTCTTGATTCTCTCCGGCATTCCGCTGCCCGTTCGAAGGATGCCGTCGATCTTGTCGAGCATGGTCACGCAGTAATCGCGATACGGCATGCTGTGCACGCCGCTCCGGTCGCCGTCGCAATCGGTCCTGTTGCCCGTGATCTCGCAGGCGAGATTCATCGGAAACGACTGCGCCGCGACGGGAAGGGCCGTGGCGAGCCCCCCACCCCTCTGTCCCTGTCCGAGCGTCCAGAGGTGCCCGCCCTTCAGGAGGAACATCGAGAGATAGTTGACCGGGTGCCTCCCCGCTTTTCCCACCTGGCTCTCGGGCGTGAAGACGATCATTTTGCTCCACACGTTGTTCTCGGAAGAATAGGTCCAGATGACGTTCCGGTATCTTCCGAGAAGATCGAGCGCGGGAACGTTGAGCTGGTTCTGGACGGCGTCGTAGACGTCCATCGCGGGATCGAACCCCGACGCGCGGGAGCAGATGCGGAGCCAGAACTGGTCGTGGACCGATTCGGTCGGGTTCGAATAGTCGTTTACCGGCACGTTCGTCGAATAGTAGTCGTCGACGAAGAGCAGGGAGCGGTCCATCGGGAACGGCACGACGTTCATCGTGGCCCGCGCGAGCGTGCGATTGCCGGCGATGTCGATCGTCTCGACGAAGAGCGTATGAACGCCGGCATAGAACGCGACCTCGTTCGCCCCGGTGAGACCCGGCTCGAAGGGAGCGTCCCATGCTCCCGCGTCGGGGACGTCCCACGCGTACCGGTACCCGACGATCGTTCCTCCGTAGTCGCTCACGTCCGCGCGCCACGTGAAGCGCTGCGGAACGCCGGGCGCGAGATCCCTGCGTTCGGGAGTGAAGTTCGTGCCCAGGAACCGGAATCCGACGAGATACTCGTCGTAGAGTATGAGCAACGGCGCCACGGTCGCCCTGACCTTGAACCTGCGGGCGTTCGTTGATGCGCTGAAAACGCCGGAGGTCCTTCCCGCCGCGTCCCGCGCCTGCACGGCGAATACATATACCGTCCCGGGCAGGAGAACCTCGTCGTCGCCGAGAACGGTCGTTCTGCCCGAATCGCCCGGAGCATCGAACGGTATCCACCGCGACCATGCGCTTTCATAGCGCCGTGGGTTATTATTCAGATCCGCAATGATATTGAATGCGGGATTGTAGTTTCCGGCGATGTCGACGATGGGGCTCCAGAGGTAACGGACATGAGCGGGCACGGCGCCTTCGCCTGCGCGCCAGCCGAACGCGGTCACCTTCGCGTATTGCGGCTCGATCGCGGCGGGTGGCGGTTGTTCAATGATGACGTCGGGGAGTCCGGGGGAATCCGGCGCGGGCGGCGCGACGGAATCCTCTCCGCAGCCGATGAACGCGAGCGCTATGCAGCCCGACGCGACGCGGCTCGCGAGGCAAAGAATGCTTCCCGCGCTTCTCATCAAGCAATTATAAGCCCGCTGTCAATCAGCGCAGGAGCACCATTTTCCGCGAGATCGTCTCCTTGCCGGCGATAAGCCGGTACACATAGATGCCCGAGGCCGCGGACCGACCCGAGACGTCCCGGCCGTTCCATTCGACGTTGTGCACATCGGCGCTCAAC
>JAPLKY010000199.1 GCA_026387805.1 Candidatus Krumholzibacteriia bacterium | reverse complement strand
ATATCATCGGCCTGAAACGCCACCGCCGTTCCGGTTCCGATGTTCCTGACTTTCTTATTAACAGCGGGCTGCGATTCATCGACCGAGTGATACGGTCCCGCGGCGCCGGTCCAGGCGGCATCCTGCCCGAACAAATACCTCGCGATCCATTCCCGGGAAACGTCATTTCCTACCTCCAGCTCGGTGGCGGAAGCCGGCTCGGGAACCTTGTCACTGTCGTTATAGATCACTCGTACGGTGTAATGCGCCTTGCTGTAATCTGCCGGCTTGGCTCCGGTCGCCTTGCCCTGCAGGTCGAGACATATCGGGAAAAAGAACAGGTAGGTCTTTTTAAAATCCGCGTTGTTGCCTTCCAGATAGAATCGCCCGTTGAGCTTGTTCTTGATATAGGAGCTTACCGCGTTCATCCAGACGTCTTTATCGGGAGCGCCGACGCTGCCCCAGCTATTGGTCGCGAAGCTCGCCGGGCCGGTCTTCTTCTTGTAATTTCTGAACTTGAACCCGACTTTGATAAAGACCGTCAGTATTCCGTCGAAAGCCCAGTTCTTGTAGGCGTTGTTTATCTTGATGCTCCAGGCCGTTTCGTCCTCTCCAAGCTTGAAGAGCAAGAGGTCGAATTTCCCTTTTCCCTGAACGGCCGGTTTGGCCGGCACCAGAGGCTTTGGTCCTCCCGGCTGCCACGCCGGGATGGCCGGCTTCTGGGGGACCATCGCCCTCCCCGCGACGAAGGCCGTTGTCCCGATCTTGTGCGGCTTGCAGATATCGCGATAGTCGTTGGGCGTCGAGGCAAGAAAGAAATTGAAGGTCTTGTCCGCGCCGGCCTTGTTGAAACGGTGAACGAGCTTGTACTGCGTCCCGTTGAGGATGCCCTGCAATTCGTTATTATCCGAAGCCGCCTCATTCAGGCGATTCACGAAATTCCATATATGCCTCATGCGCGGTGCTTCGGTGTACCACATTATCGATCCAAAATCCCAATGATACGGCATTCCCGGATACCACTGGAGGAAGAAGTTCTGGTCCTTATCATACAAGCTCCCGTTCGAATACTCGTAATCGTCATACTTGCCGGTGCCATGGCCATATTCGTGCGCAATGATAAGCTCCCGGTATTTCTTCCCGTCGATATCGGTCTGCTCCCCCCTGTTGTAATCGCTGTAATCGCCGGGATTGATCGGGCTCTTGTAACTTTTCTTGTACATCTTGGATTCGGTTACGCCCATTTCTCCATCGCTGCTGTCGTCGGTGATCGACACCATGCAGCTGTGCCTGCCCCCGGTGTTCGGGTATTTCGTCTCGAAGTGAAAAACTGGTTTGATCTGAACTTTCCCCTTGTTCTGGGCGTCGACGGTCTGCGGTTCGATCGTGTAGCCCTTATGATCCCAGCGCTCTTTGGTATTCTTCGGCCCTTCTTTTCCGAATTCCTTCAATTCCACGTCGGTGACGCCGGCACCCATCTTCTTGTAACGCCCATTCCAGCAGATCAAGAGGAACGACCGAACCTTGAGCCCGCCGGCCTTGGCCGGATCCGAAATCACGCACCCGTTGTGAATATAGTGCAGCTGGAAATTCCCGCATGCGCCGACGCAATCGTACTGTGGGGAGAATGTCTTGAAATCTTTGCCGGCACCGACTTCACCGGGGTCCGGATTCGTAGCCAATGTCAACTGCGTGTCATTTTGGATGGATTGTATCGTATATTGTCTCGTGCTGTACTCCGAAGCCTTCCAGATCGATAATCGGTAACCGGGCAGAACGTCCTTCAGAAATTTTGTTCCGGTTCCGGTTACCACCGAACTGCCGTTTGTCAGGGTTATCGTCGCCGGATCAGCGATCAAATCTCCTCTCGCCCTGGTCCCGAAATGATGCCGCGGATCGCCGATAACCGCCGCGCGGCAACCGAGGACGTGTTTGCCGTTCTTGAATTTGGCGTTCCTTTCGGCGCGTTTGTCGGAAACGCTGTAGAAATCGTTGGCGAAAACGATCAGGCGCGTCACCCCGTCGACCGGAACGTCGGTTATCAGATTCTCCTTGAACTTGAAATCGGTGAGCGAAGGATAATCGGTCTCGGGTTTGTAGAGAACCAGGTTCTCATCGGTCACATGAAACAGCGAATAGCGCGAATTGTCCGACAGGTTGACGAGGCCGTTGTGCGCATCTCTATCCTTGGGAGCGCTGTTGCTCGCATTGTTTATGTTCTGCCTGCCTTCCTTGTCGACCAGAACGATATCGTCCAGGGAGAATGTCAGGGGCTTGGCGGCTTCCGTCTTCTTGTTGCCGTACGGTTTCAGCTTGAGCGCCTTCATGACCTTTTCGAAGCGATCCCCCTTGTCGTCGGCCCCGTCCTTGTACCGGGTCCAGTACATCTCCGATGACCATTCCTTCGGCAGATCGTAGTACTTCACGTAATCGGCGAACTTGTCCGGCACTTCGAGATCCTTGACCACATCGTTCTTCTGGACCGCGATATACGGAGCGGCATCGACGCCGCCGGTATAGATCCATTTCGATTTGTCCGGGTCTTTGGGCAATTTCGTCTCGAACTCGAAATGCAGATTATCCCGTATGGGAATATCCTCGACCTGTACGGTATAGACGCCGCCGCTGTACTTGGTGATCGAGTTGATCGCGGTTTTCTGCTCGTGACCTCCGACCGTCTTGTAGCAATACGCCTCGATCTTCAGGCCGGTCG
>JAPLKY010000075.1 GCA_026387805.1 Candidatus Krumholzibacteriia bacterium | reverse complement strand
GCCGGCGTGCCCGCCAGCTGGTACAGCCTCCCGAGCCGGGCGTACTTTTCAGCGGCCAGCCTATTTATTGGAATTATATCAATTCCAATTAAGCTCGGCAAGGAGCTTGCCAGCGCCGCGACCGCCCATACCGCCTTTTCGTTGTCGTTTATCCCCGGGATGATGGGAATGCGCAGCCGGATATTGTGGCCGTGCCGCGACAGGGCCCGCAGGTTCTCGATGATCGGCTCGTTGGAAACTCCCGTGAGCTCGCGATGCCTCGCATCGTCGACGATCTTGACGTCGTAGAGAAACAGATCGACCATCCCGCGAATTCTGTCGATCGACTCCCACGGAGCGTAGCCGCACGTATCGAGAGCCGTGCAGACGTTCCTCTTCCTGCTCGCACGGAGCAGGGCTTCCAGAAATTCGACCTGCATGAGCGGCTCTCCGCCGGAGAAGGTCACGCCGCCGCCCGATTGTTCGTAGAACGCGGCGTCGCGCTCCACCTCCGCCATCACCTCTTCGACGGTCGCTTCGCGCCCCGTCATGCGCCGCGCCTCCGCGTAGCAGACGGCCGCGCACGCGCCGCAGCGCGCGCACACGCCGGGGCCGGCGACGGGGCGGCCCGTTCCGTCCGTCGAGAGCGCTCCTTCCGGGCACGCCTCCACGCATGCTCCGCACGCGATGCAGCGGCTCCCGCTGAAAACGATTTCCGAAACCGGAGACTGGCTTTCGGGATTGTGGCACCAGCGGCAGAAGAGCGGACATCCCTTGAAGAAGACGGTCGTCCGGATGCCCGGCCCGTCGTGGATGGCATAGCGCCTCACGTCGAAGATACAGCCTTTCGTCATCGCCGCTCCGGCGCCGCGCGAGCGCCTCCCCACCAGACGCGCGCGAACTCCTCGAGCTTCGAATAATCGCCGCGCCACGTCGTGTACATGACGCCGACGACGTTCGGCGCCTCGCCAATGGCGTTCGCCCAGAGCGCGTGATTCGCCTTCACGTCCCCGTCGTAGAAGCCGGCGATCATGATGCGCTTCACGCGCCGGGAAAAGAACGCGAGGCTCTTTCCGGCCTTTTCCGGCTCGCCCCACTTCATCACGGTGACCTCGGGATCGAGTCCTTTCCACGATTCGGCGAAGGAATTGTTCACGAGATAGTAACCTCCCCGGGCGTTGTGGTACGGATCAAACATATCGGACCAGACGTAGAGCGGCTTCCCCCTTCCGGTCCTCTTCGCGATCTCGCGGCATCGCCGGATGTTGAACGCGAGAAGCTCGCCCGAGCTTCGGAACCCCTTCGTTTCGTTCGTCCACTCGATCTGCCGCCGGCACAGATCGAAGATCTTATCATTGACCAGAGTGCAGCTCACCCGGCCTCCGTAGATAATCGCGGGGTGATAGCATGAGAGCGACACCCGTTCCCCCTCCCGGATGCGCGAGCCGGCGGGGACGCCGATTGCGGGGGGCTCGTGGCGTGTATCATAGGTGCCCGGCCATCGGGAACGGCCGAGCGCGGGATCCGCGATGCGATCGAAGTCTCTGCCCTCCTCGTACACGGCGCCGCGTCTGCCGGTGACGGCGAGGGGGAGCGTTTCGCGCCGCAGCACGTTGAGCGTCGGCACGGCGTCGACGCGCAGATCGTCCCACCAGATCTTCCCTCCCTTTGCGCCCCATACGCCGGCGCCCACGATGACGCTCGTGTAGTTCAAACTGTTGAACGTCACCGATTGCTCGACCCAGTCCGTCGTGAGATCCTCCGCGCTGTCGACGTATCTGAATCCTTGCCCCTCCGGGATCGCGAGGTCCTGGTACTGCAGCGACCGGCGGGAGACGAGCGCGACGACGCCGATCATGTCCGCCGTGAGGCGCTCCGTTTTCATCCAGACGCGTATCCGGTACTGCTGCCACGGCTTGACCGCAATTCTCTGGAAAACACGGCCCAGGCCGTGCTCGTTCACGACGCCCGTGTTTTCGAACCGGATGGAGGCGCGCCCCTCTCTGAAGATCTTCGTATCGATGAACGAGCCATTTCCCGAATCGTCCTGCAAGCCGAAATCCGCCGCGCGATCTCCCCGATATTCCTCGAACGATCCGTTTCCGACGCCCGCGGGCTCTTCGGGAACGAGCCGGTCGCCGCGGCGCACGAGTGCCGCTTCTCTGATCGGCAGTCCCGCGGCAAGGTTGGGATCGTTCGCGAGAAAGGATTCGCTATAGCCGAAAGGAAACACGCTGACAACGAGCTCGAGACCGAGCTTCGTCGCCGCCGCTCGCACCTTCGCCGCGTTCCTCTTCCAGCGCTCCGGCTCGCCGAGCAACGGCCAGGTGAGCGTTTTCGTGTCGGAGAAGAGAACGCCGGTGTAATCCGCCGCGCGGGCGCGCCGGAGGACATCTTCTATCTTCTGAACGTTCTCGTCGACGTACAGGTTGCTCGCGATGTAAACCCAGCGTTTCTGCCATTCTCTTCTCGGCGCCGCGCCGTCCGTCCCGGAAAGCAGGAGAACGACCGAGATCGCGGCGAGCGCCGCCGCGCGCATGAATGAACGCCGTTCGTTTCTCATCTCATGACCCTGCAGATGAATCCCTTGAGATAGCTGCTTTCGGGAAAGCTCAGGAGCGTCGGATGATCGGACGCCTGAGCGAGACGCCTGATGATTTGCGCCTCGCATCCCGCGTCGAGCGCCGCATCGGAGACGATCTTCTGAAAGAGCTCGGCGCTCATGAGCCCCGAGCACGAGAAGGTGAACAGTATCCCGCCCGGCCCGAGCAGTCTGAAGGCGAGCAGGTTGATATCCTTGTATCCGCGGCTCGCGCGGGAGAGATTCGCTTTCGATTCGGCGAACTTGGGCGGATCGAGAACGATGACGTCGAACATTCGCCCCTCGTCGCGCCACCTCCGCATGACGGTGAAGGCGTCCCCCTCGACGTTCTCCAGCAGAGCCTCGTCGATGCCGTTCAGCTCCGCGTTCCGTCGGGCGAGAGCGAGCGCGGGCGCGGACGAGTCGACGTTCGTCGCGCTCGCTGCTCCGGCCGCGAGCGCGGCGATCCCGAATCCGCCCGTGTACGAAAAGCAGTTGAGCATTACCGCGCCGCGCGCGAATTCGGCGATTGCGGCGCGGTTCTCGCGCTGATCGAGGTAGAAGCCCGTCTTGTGCCCGCGCTTGACGTCGACGAGAAAGCGGCACGGCCCCTCTCGTATCTCGACGAGATCGGGCGGCTCAGCGCCGGCGAGCACGCCCGCGAGCTTCGGCAGACCTTCCTTCTCGCGCACGTCGGCGTCGGAGCGCTCGTAGACTCCCGAGATGCCATCGAGCCGCACGAGCTCCTCGACGACGGTTGCCTTCCAGTATTCGGCGCCCGTCGTCAGGAACTGGGCGACGAGATATTCGCCGTACCGGTCGACGATGATCCCCGGAAGCCCGTCCGATTCGGCGTTGACGAGGCGCACTCCCGGAGGTCCTTCCCCCGCGGCGAGCGCCCCCCTCGCTTCGGCGGCCCGCGAGAGACGGTCCGCAAAGAACGCCGAAGTGATCTCCTCCTGCGGATCGAACGACCACACCCGCACCGTCATCTGCGACCGGGGCGAATAGGCGCCCCGGCCGAGGATCGCGCCCTCCGCGGCGAGAATGTCGACGGTCTCCCCCGCGCGCGGATGCCCTTCGATCCCGGCGATCGCGCCCGAGAATATCCACGGATGCCTGCGCATCAGCGATTTCTCGCGCCCCCGCTTGAGGATAATCGCCTTCATGATTGAAACAGATCCGTCCTCTCCCCGAGCGCCGCGGCGATCGGCACATCCGCCGGCGCGAGTCTGTATCGTCCGAGATCCCGAGGGCTCACCCATTCGATCGCGTCGTGCGCCGTCAAACGGAACTCTTCCGACGCGACGTGCGCGCGCAGCGCCACGAGGTCCATCGAGCCGCGCGCGGCGCGGTGTTCGTTGCGGGCGATCACCTCCGCCACCGTCGAGGCGACGCCGAGCTCCTCCATCAGCTCGCGCGCGAGACACTCCTCGAGCGTCTCCCCCGGTTCGACCGCCCCGCCCGGAAACTCCCAGAAGCCCCCGTGGCTATCTCCCTGCTTCCGCCGTGCGAGGAGCACCTTCCCTTTCGAGATAATAATGGCCGCGGCAACCAGCTTGATCGGCATGATCGACCCGTCGAGGACGCGCGTTCGCCTACTTCGCCTTTTTGATCGTCGATATCTTCAGAGGCGGATAGAGAGGACAGTACCTGACAAACGCCGTGATCAGAAGCCCGATCCCGACGATGCCGAGAACGACGGCGAGCGCGCCGTGCACACGCCTGGTTACCAGAAGAATGATGGCGACGAAGGCCAAGAGAAACCTGATCGCCCGATCGACGTTTCCGATATTTGCCGTCATGAGCGGCCTCCCTTCAGGGTCAACGATCTCGCCCACGCACGAGAACTTCGGGCGTTATTGTGCGGCAGATTCGCGGCGCGCGCAAGCCGCAAATTGATCGATCGCGTCGATCGATTCCGCGGTGCATCTCAGGGATCGGAACGGGGCGAAGCGATGCGCTCGCGGTAGAGAAACGAAAGCCCCAGGGGAACGACGATCGCATAGAGCGGCATGAGAATCCGCACCTCGTGCCATATGCCCCATAGAGCCACGGCGGCGAGATACAGGGGAGCGAGAAGTGCGGTCCGCTTCACGAACGCGGGAGCGCGCCGGAAGCCGGCGGCGGCGAATATCCAGAAGGCGCCGAAGATGAGCGCGGCGCGCATGACGGCACGGAAGATCGCCGGCGTGCTCGTATTTCGGGCGAGCAGCTCTCCGATCGTCACGACGCGCGGCGCGTCGCCGAGGAGCAGCCTCAGGCCGAAGAAAGCGGCCGCCCATATCGCGGCATAGCCGACGAAGAGCAGCGCCGCCCTCCCGCCGATCGGACGATTCTCGCCGTCCTCCCCTTTCGTCCAGGCGACCGCGAAGAGAAATGCCAGGGGAACGAAGATCGCCGTCTCCCTGTTGAGCGAGGCGAGCGCGACGACGAGGGCGAGCAGCCGATAGCGCCTGTCGCGGATGCAGAGAAGCCCCGCGGCGAACAGAGCCGCCTCGAGAATGCTCCACGGCTGGAAGTAATGATCCCTGAGCGCCACCGGCATCGTGGCGGCGGCGAAGAGAACGCCGATAAGGGCCTGCTCGTTCGAAAACCACGCCCTGAGATACCGGTGCAGCGCTCCGAGCAGAAGAAGAATCGCCGCGAGATCGTAGAGGGCGTACGCGAGGAGGAACGCCCCGTCCCCGGGGAGAACCGCGCCCAGAGCGCGCGCGAGCCCCTCCGCGATGAAGGGCACGAGCACGCGGTACCGGTACGGGGATTCCGCGGCCCCCCGCAGTATCTGCCCGTGGAGCTCGAGGCGTTCCTCGAAATAGAGGCGCCCCACCTGCCGGAAATAGATGTATGCGAGCACGGCGGATACGGACAGGATGATCGCGAATGTCGTCCAACCGGCTCGCCTTCCATCCGCGCGCGTTTCAGGCGTTCTCATTTTTCAACCGATTCCAGCGCGGCGTTCGCCCGCCCGAACGCCGCCGAATTCCCGGCGCGCCCGGACACGCGCCACGCAAGCCAGAGCCAGGCGAATATCGACAGCAGCCGCCCGTACGACCAGGGAAAGAAATCGAAC
>JAPLKY010000185.1 GCA_026387805.1 Candidatus Krumholzibacteriia bacterium | reverse complement strand
ACGGCGGGCGTGTGGGTCGTGCCGCCGGCCGAGGCTTTGGCGGAGGTGCGGCGACATGGAAGGACGCCCGGGGAAGGTCTCCTCGGCCTCTCGAACGTGCTGCGAGAGGTGACGCCGCTCTACGTGATGTGCGATCCGCTCGACATCGGGACGACCGTGAACTCGCGCTCGACCGACAGCCCCGCGGTGTATCTCTACGATAAGTATCCCGGCGGGCTCGGATTCTCTTTGAAGGCGTACGATTTGGTCGAGGAGATTATGGCTGCGGCGCTCGAGCTCATCGTGACGTGCCCATGCAGCCACGGCTGCCCGTCGTGCGTCGGCTCGCCGATACCGCCGTTCTCCCAGCTCGATCCCGAGGCGGGGGGGAAGGGAATGATCCCCGACAAGGAAGCGGCACTCGTCATTCTCCACGCGCTTCTGCAGAAAGAGCCTTATGTGCCGAAGCCCATCGAGCGGCGCCCCGACGAGGCGCCGGCCCCGGAGCGGCCGAAGGGCAAGGCGCTCCCGATCGAGCTGCAGGGGAAGCTCAGGGCGGAATTGCATAAGAAAAGTAGATTGAGGTGAATGCCCCCGCAGCAGCGAGTCCTTGCAATCATTCTTTGGATGGCTATATACATCTAGCGCGTAAGCGAAATAGAGTTGTGTGAGACCGTGATTAGCCGTAGAATACGATGCATAGGGGAACCACCAAGAGGACGTTTGGCGAGGACAACGCTATGTGTGTGCACAGACTATCTCGCGCATGCTGAGTAGGGAGTATGCCATGAGTGACATTCTTTCAGAACTGGGAATAGAAATAATCAAGCACAATGTTGGCGAGGGCGGATCAGCCTATGTCCATAAGGGTAGAGGACACGGTGGCCCCCAGACCGTGCTGTGTCTGGTGCCGGATGGGGGTAGATCATTCATCTCCAGACATCTGTATAATGTGTTCAAAACTGTAGAGTTGGATCGAAAGGCAGCTGTTGCATTTTTTGCAGCAGCTCAAATTGTGCGCGATTCAGTATGTGCATTTTTTGCACATACTACCGCCAACCGCCAAGCCCACCAGGTCAAGCAGAACTATCTCGACGCGAGTATTATTACCTTCATGATCGCCGAGAGCGACTCGGCGGAGAAGGATGCGGTCGTGAACCTCACCATGAGCCTCATCGGGGGAATCGCCTGACATGAAGCGCAACAATTCCGCAATCGATGGCAGGCCGTCGAGGACATTCGGCAGCGGGAAGCCCGAGTCGCCACGCTTGAGTTGCGTTGGCGGCAGCTCAATGCCGCTTATTGCCTGTCAAAGAGCCTGCGACTCATCTCCGATCAACCTGACGAAACGCGAGGGTATGAGCGATGGGCAAGACTCAAGGAAAAGGCCGCTCGGGCGAACAGAGCCTGACGCCGTTTCGCGATCCGCTCCGGGCGCTGCAAGACTTGCTCGAGGCTCTTGGCGAGCGTGGCGTCATTATCGGCGGCATCGCCGTCAGTTTGTTGGGAAGACCGCGCTTCACCGCCGATGTCGATGTGGTTTTCCTTCTGGAGATGGAGGAGCTTCCCCGGTTTCTCCGGGAAGCCGCCGCGCGGGGCATCGAGGCGCGCATCGCGGACGCGGAGACCTTCGCTCGCCAAGGCGGTCGCTCATCGTCCGCAGGACCTGTCGGATATCGAGTCCGTGATTCGGAGCAATCCCGGCCTCGACAAGGAACGCATCCGCTATTGGGTCAAGCAATTTGCCGAAGCTCTGGAAATGCCCGAGCTGTTGGACGATTTGGAAACCCGAATGAAATGATCCACCCTGAAGATGTCGGATAATACATTCGCCTGCCGCTGCGGCATCGTGCTCGATGAGGGCGTGCTGTTCCGCACGAACGAGACCGCATTCGTGCAGACGAAGCGCAAGCTTCTGGACGATTGCGACCTCTGGGCTCTCGTGAGCCTCCCGGGCGGGGCGTTCGTGAACGCCGGCGCGGGCGTGAAGACCAATCTGCTCTTCTTCACGCGCGGCAAGCCCACCGAGCGCATCTGGTATTACGACCTCTCCGATATCAAGGTCGGGAAGAAATCGCCGCTCACCGTGGCGCACTTCGAGGAATTTTTCCGGCTGCTGCCGCAGCGCAGCGAAAGCGAACGGAGCTGGACCATCACGCGCGAGGAGATCGAGGCGCGGGGCTACGACATCAAGGCCGTCAATCCGAACCGCAAGGTCGTTGTGGACGAGCGCACGCCGGAGGAAATCCTCGATGTCATCGAGGCGAAGGGGCGGGAAGTGGCGGAGGCGCTCGCCGCTTTACGCAAGACGGGCAGCAAGCGAACCTGATACATACTCGCCGCATTCAGATATTCTCGACATCCACGACATCCATGGGTAGCATTGCTATGCAACAAGCGTTCGCAGTATCATCTGCGCAACACAGGCCCGATATTCTTGACATCTATGATCGTTCTTGATGAAACGAGCCGATTCATAGTAAGATCAAGCCCGCTCATTAACCAGACAACGCAGGAGGTCCGAGATGAAGTCATGGGGGAAAAGTCTCTTTTCGGCTTTTCTTGCTTTGTGTTGCGCTTTTGTCGGCGCTCATGCCGCTTGGATTGAGAATGGAGTTCCGCTCACAAATCAGTGGGGTTCAGTCGGAGGGGCAGTGATTGCCTCCGATGGGTCTTCGGGTGCGATCATTGCCTATCCGGTTTGTCGCGCAGGTGTAAGTCATATTATCGCTCAACATGTTAATTCGCTGGGTGTCGTTCTGTGGGGGGACGAGGGAATCGATGTCTGCACGGCAACGGGAGGGCAGGGTTCTCCCACGATCACCTCTGATGGTGCAGGCGGCGCCCTTGTTGCGTGGATGGAATACCGCAACGAGAGTTGGGACATCTATGCGCAGAGGGTGAATGCCTCGGGAACCGTCCAGTGGTCGGCAAATGGCGTCGCTCTCTGCACGGCAACGGGGGGGCAGGATTCTCCAATGATCACCTCTGATGGTG
>JAPLKY010000438.1 GCA_026387805.1 Candidatus Krumholzibacteriia bacterium | reverse complement strand
CGAGATCAACATCACGAACCTCGTAGACGTGACCATGGTGCTTCTCATCATCTTCATGCTCACGGCGCCGTTTCTTCAGGCAGGGGTGAAGCTCAGGCTTCCGAAAGCCGAGGCGAAGCAGATCGAGGAGCAGCAAGGGGTCACCGTCTCGATCGATGAGGACGGCAAGCTCTTTATCGACGAGAAGGCCGTGGGGTGGAACGATTTCACGGCGGAGTTCCGCGCGGCCATCGAAGCGACGGCGCCGCGCGTGTTTCTGCGCGTCGACAAGGACGTGCGGTACGAAACGGTTCTCCAGGTGATCGCGCGGATCAAGATGCTCGGCATCGAGGATCTTGGTCTCATCGCGGAGCCGGAAGAGAAGAGACGTTGAAGGGGCGGGGAGGGAAAGAATGAAGCTTTCCCTGGGTATTTCCGCGTGCGTGCACGCCATCGTGCTGACCGCGCTCGTCTTCCTGTTCCAGGCGGTCCCCAAGATGCGTCTCCCTGAGGGAGTCTATTCGGTCAAGATTCTCCAGCCGTTCGTCGGTGCCGGGCCTTCCGCCGGCGCGAAGACCGAGGAGGGGAAGAAGGACGCCGTCAAGGTAGAGGAACCGAAGCAGGAACCGAAGAAGGAAGAAGCGAAGATCCCCGTTCCGAAGAAGCCGGATGCGACGAAGGAAGGGGATGCGAAGAAAGCGGCCGAGGCGAAGAAGGAGGCATCCGAGAACGGAGCAGGCGAGAAACCGCTCGGGGTCTCGGTCGGCGCCGGCGCCGGCGACGGGACGGGCATCGCCGTCGACGCGGCGAGCTTTCCTTTCGGCTACTTTCTCGCCGCCATCGAACGCCGTGTTTCGGAGAACTGGTTCTCGGCCGTGTCGGAAGGAGGGACGGGGCTCACGTGCGTCGTCTATTTCAGGCTCATGCGGGATGGGAGCGCCTCCGACGCGCGGATCGAAACGAGCTCCGGCAACGCCTACTTCGACCGGGCGGCCGTAAGGGCCGTGAAGAGCGCCGCTCCGTTTCCTCCGCTGCCCCGGGCGTTCACCGACGCCTTTCTCGGCATCCATTTCACCTTCGTCCAGAAGGATTGAGCATGATTCGTCTCATTACGACGCTCGCGATGCTCTGCGCGGCCGCGCCCGCGGCGCTCGGGCAGACCGATATCTATCTGAAAACGGAACGCGGGGGACGCGGGAAGATCCCCATCGTGATCAAGGAGATCGTCGGCGCGACTACGCGCGAGGCTTCGCCCGCGAGCTCCATCACCGGCGTGATCCGGAACGATCTCGATTACTCGGGCCTCTTCGAGACGATCCTTTCGGGGGCCGGATCCGGCGCGGATGGCGATGCGAGGGCGGCGAGCGCGGTCTTCGAGGGAAAGCTCTCTTCGGAGAGCGGGGGCTACGTCCTCGACGCCCTGCTCCTCGATTTCTCGAGCAAGGAGACCATTTTCAGCAAGCGGTATCGGTTCGGCGCCGATGCCGCGAGACATCTCGCCCACACGGTGAGCGATGAGATCATCTACTTCCTCGTCGGGGTGCGGGGCCTGGCGTCGTCCGGCGTTCTCTTCCGGAGGGTCGAGGGGACGGCCAAGAATCTCTTCATAGTCGATTACGACGGATTCGGCGAGCGGCGGATCACGAAAGACGAGATCGTCATGTCTCCTCTCTGGCTCGACCGGAGCAGGTTCTGCTATTCGTCGGACCGCCGGAGCAACTGGGACTGTTACCTCGTCGATCTCGCGAAGGGCACGAAATCTCTCCTGACGCAGTGGCGCGGGATCAATATGGCGGGGAGCTATTGCGCGGCGCGGGACGAGATGGCGATGACCCTCAGCGTGAACGGGAACCACGAAATCTACGTCCTCGACACGACGGGCAAGGTTCTCAGACGCCTTACGAGAAACCGGGCGATCGACATATCGCCGTCGTGGTCGCCGAGCGGCTCCGAGATCGCGTTCGTTTCGGATCGGGGGGGCACGCCCCAGGTCTACGTCATGGACGGCTACGGCGGCTCCGTGCGCCGCCTCACGCGGAGCGGCTCGTACAACCAGTCCCCCGCCTGGTCGCCGAAGGGCGATCTCATAGCCTACTCCTCGCGCGAGGGAAACCTCTACCGGCTCAAGCTCATCTCTCCGGACGGGCTCGTCGAGGAGACGCTGTTCGACGATAACCTGAGCTGCGAGGATCCCTGCTGGGCCCCCGACGGCAGGCATCTCGCCGTGACGGTGCGCGAAGGCGGGAGGAACTACGTCGT
>JAPLKY010000244.1 GCA_026387805.1 Candidatus Krumholzibacteriia bacterium | reverse complement strand
TGGCACGCATGGACGAACCTCCTTCAGAAGCCATACCTCGAACCGGCAAGAGCCGCGATGATACCACTCCTGGAGGGGATTCGACAATGGGGATTCGAGGGCGGAACGGGATCAGTACTCCTGGAGCACCTTTTCCCACTGACGGGCGAGCTCGATCTTCTTCGTCACGAGCTCGACGATCCGCTGGTTGGTGCTCTTTTCCTTGAGCTCCTCCCACTGGCCGATCGCCTTCGAGACGTCGCCGAGGCGCGCGTGCAGATACCCCATGATGAACAGCGCTTTCTGATTCTCGGGGCGCAGCTGCCGGGCCTTCGCGAGATAGATGAGGGCCTCGCTCAGCTTGTCCATCTTGTAGTAGATCTCGCCGAGCATGCGGAGCGCCTCGAAGCACTCGGGATCGATCTGGAGCGCCTTTTCGAACTGGGCGGCGGCCGTTTCGAGATTGAGCCTGCCGTAGTATTCCCTGCCGCTCCGCAGAAAATCCTCGAGACGGCCTTCCGCGTTCGTTCCGGAAACGGCCGCGGTTTCGGCGTTGACGAGCTCGATGACTCCCATCACCACGAGGCCGTAGATGAGCTTGCTCGTCGAGAAGAGGTCCCCCGCTCCCGCGTCGTTCACTTCCTTGACGGAGCGTTTTCCGTCGATGAGGGACAGTATTTCCCACTCGCGCGGCTTGAGATTGAGGCGCTGGCCTTGCTGGACGACGGCGCTCAGCTTGAAGATGGAATGCCGCGAGGGCACCTTGCCGCTGATATTCGACCACTCGTCGATCCGGCGGGCGCCTTCGAGAATGAGATTCTCCGTATTGAGAGGGATCACGATGTCGCGCCGCTGGTCGATCTCTTCCTCGATGAAACGGCACTCGCCGCGATCCCACTTGAAGATATCGTAAATGCACTCGCGGATGCAATTCGCGAGAAAATTCTCGAGATGCCCGCGGGCGGCGATGCGCTCGCCCTCGAGGCAATCGATGAGCGTCGGATACTTGGGCAGCGCGTTCTCGACGCGCGCGATGGAGCCCTCGTCGATGACTCCCCATTCGGCGAGCAGCGCGGAAACCGTCCGGGGAACCCGGTCGTGAATCACGGCGAAACACGTATCGCCGCCCTGGAATATGACCTGCGCTTCCTTGCCCTCCGGGCCCTCGGTGACGATGAGGCGCCCCGTTTTCTTGTTGATATGCAGCAATTGAAAGAGATCGAAAAGCCCCAATTCCTTTATCGACGACTGAATGGTCATATCGAATCATCCTCTTCGAGTGAAATATCCGAGAGCGCCTCGATCAGGGCATGCGCGGAATCGTCTCCGGCGCCCGCCGCGGAATCGGCCATCGGCCCGGCTGGCGCCGCCGGGGAAGCCGCTTTGCGATCGGTCGATTCGGCGGAAGCCGCTTTCCGCTCGACGGGTGCCGACGCCGCGGGAGCGTCGCCCGGGTTCGCGTTCGCGCCGGGTCCCCTCTCGCCGATCCTCTTCATGCCCCTTTCGACCACGGACACGAGCGATTCCTTGATTTTATCGAATCTCCGTCCGATACCGCATTGGAGAAGCTCGATGAGGTCGTCCTCGGGCTCGATGGGCATCTGCGCATCGACCTTCGCCGCGGTCACGCGCTGGCGCTCGTCCATCGCGAGGAAGAACGCGAGCCCGGTGTAGCGCGGCGAGATCTTCGCCGCTTCGAGAACGGCGTTGATCGCCGCCTGAAAATCCTCCTCGCGGAGGAAGATGAGCGATTTGAGATAAAGCGCATCGCTGTGATTCTTGTCGAGCGACAGGGCGCTCTCGATGTCGAAAAGCGCCAGGGTGAGGCGATTCAGCTTGTAGTTCAGAATCGCGTGCTTCTCGTAGAGAAGCGGACTCTTCCCCATGAACGCCTCGAAGCGCTGAATGAGATTCTCCGCCATCATGTACTCTTCCTTGAGCAGATGGCAGTTCAGGAAGTTGTAGTTGAGCTCCTGGTGATATATTTTGAGGTTCAAGCCCTTCTTGAACATCCGCTCCGCTTCCTCCTTGAGACCCACCTGGTAAAGGAGAACGCCGAGGTTGTTCATCGTGTCGGCGTCGGCGGAGTTGAGCCGGAAGGCCTGGAGGTAGCAGAGCGCCGATTCGTAGTACTCTCCCTGGAGATGATACACGCATCCGAGGAGCCGGTACGCCTCGACGTTTTCGGCGTTCGCCTCGAGCGTCTTCAGGAACGCTTCGGCGGCGGCGCCCATCGAGCCTTCCGCGACGTGAATCTTGCCGATTTCTATGTGGACGCGATCTGCGTCCGACATGTCCCGGAGCGCCTTCTGAAACTCCTTCAGGGCTTCCTTCGGGAATCCGCGCTCCCGATACGCCATCCCGAGGGTGAACGACGTGCTTTCGAGGCTCGCGACCTCCTTGCCCGCGCTGCTCCGCGACGCATCCCCCGCGCCTCCCGCGCCGCTGCGCGAAAGGGCCAGGTTCGCCTCCGTGTTCTGGAAAGACGGATTCAGTCGGGACGCCACACGGCTTTCCTCGAGCGCTTCCTGAAGCTGTCCGTTGTCCCCGTACGCGAACGAAAGGAGGAAATGGGACCTCCAGTAATCGGCGTCGAGCTTGATCGCCGCGTTGAGCTCGGCGATGGCCTCATCGGTGCGGCCTATGTTGTAATACACCTCGCCGAGATCAGTGTGGAACACGGCCGATTTCGCGAAGTGCACCCCGATATAGAGGTAGTGCTCGAGCGCCTGCTGATAGAGTCCCTGTGCCTTGAGCGTTATGGCGAGATGGAATCGCGCCATCGTGTGGTCGGGATTCTTCTCGACGACGGCGCCGAGCATTTCCGCCGCCTCGCGGAAGCGTCCCATGTTCTGAAAGCTCACCCCGAGGCGCAGCATCGCCTCGAAATTCTCCGGATCCCGCTTCACCTCGTCGCGCCACCGGCGCACGTCCGCATCCTCGATACCGGTCTCCGCGAACACGTACTGGAGGTTTTCCCGCGCGAGGTCGAACTTCGGATCGACCTTGAGCGCTTCCTTGAACTGCTCCATCGCCTCCTCGTACATCCCCTTGCGGAAGTAGACCACGCCGAGGTTGTTGAGCGCGCCGGGATCGTTCCGCTCGACGCGGGATGCGAATCCCAGAAGAACCTTCCGTTCTTCATCCCTCAGTTCGGGCATGTCCCGTCCTTTCACCGGACCGTCAGACCGTCGGTACCTGGTTGAATACCTTCGCGATCACTTCGACCACGCGGGCGGCATTGAACGGCTTGATGAGGAAATCCTTCGCGCCGGCGGCGATCGCTTCCTGGACGAGCGCCTGCTGTCCGAGCGCGCTGCACATGACGATCCTCGCCTTCGAATCGATCTCCATGACCTTGCGGACCGCGTCGATTCCGTTCATCTCGGGCATGATGATGTCCATCGTCACGAGGTCGGGACGGAGCTCCGTGTACTTCTCAACCGCCTTGGCGCCCGTATCCGCCTCGCCGACGATCTCCATCCCGTTCTCGATGAGAATGTCGGAAATCATCTTCCGCATGAAAATTGCATCATCAACGATAAGTACTCTAAGTTTCACTGGTGCACTCCTTTCCTGTCAGTCGACTCCGATGGATTCAAAAATGGTATCAAGCGATTCCTGCGTCGGAACGAAGAAGAGAAAACCCTTGCATCCGTTCCCGCCGAGGGTGAATGCGGTCTCGAGGACGAGCGCGTAATCGGACTCCATGCTGAGGTCCACGAGCACCGAATCCATGACGGCGCCGAGCATGTCGTGGGACACCTGCGGCACCGATTGCATGAGCTTTCTATTGACGAACGTGGAGAGCGCGGTCAGGTAGCTCCCGCACATGATGTTGCCGATCTCCTTGAGAACCGAGACGGAATACTCGTCCCAGAAGTTCTCGTCCATCTGCGACTTCCCGGTCGCGAGTTCCACAAGACGCGTCGCCTCGGGATGGGGGAAGATGAGAAACATCATTCCCCGGAACCCCTCGCTGTACCCTTCGATGTAAACGACCGACACCATCGACTCGGGGCCGTCGAAGAAATTGTAGATGATCTTCACGGGAATGAGATCGACGCTCGTGATGTTGACGTCGATCCGCTTCTTGAGCAGCTTCGCGAGCCCCGTGACGGCGTGCCCCGCGCCGATGTTTCCGAGCTCCTTGAGAGCGTCAATTCTCAGATACGACGGCCTTTTGATCGGACTCATACGCGCACCTTCCTTCGAAGAGAATGTGTGGATCCCAGATGAACGCCACTTTGCCGCTTCCGAGAACGGTTGCGCCCGATATCCCCCGCAAGCCTCTAAAGAGCGGCGGTAGAGCCTTGATAACGATGTCCTGCTGACCGATGATCCCGTTGACGACGACGGCGAAGCGCCGCGTTCCCGTATCGACGATGATGACCTTCGCGTAGCGATCGCTTCCCGATTCGAACGGGATGCCGAAAATATCGTCCGGCATGAGAACGGGGACAACGCCGTCGGCCCCGGGAAGAACGAGATCCCCCCGGACGGTCTTGAGCGAGCCCTGTTCGAACCGGCTCGTCTCCTTGACGTACTCGATCGGAAGCGCGTGGACGTCCGGCCCGACCGAGAAAAGAAGCGCCTTTATGATCGAGAGGTTGATCGGAAGCAGAAGCGTAACGGTCGTTCCCTTTCCGGGCGCGCTCTGGATATGCATCGAGCCGCCCAGCGAGTCGACCGTTTTCTTGACGATATTCATGCCCATGCCGCGTCCCGAGAGCTTGTCGACCGATTCGGCCGTGCTGAATCCGGCCATCGTGATGATGCGGCATACGTCATCCTCGGTGAGGTCGGCCGCCCTGCCCTTGGCGATGCCCGCGGCGACCGCCGCGTGCGCTACCTTTTCCAGATCGATGCCGCGCCCGTCGTCCGCAACCTCGAGCGCTACGTTGTTCCGCTCGCGGCGGGCGCTCAGCGCGAGGCGCGCTTCCTCGGGTTTTCCGGCGGCGCGGCGCTCGGGCGGAGTCTCGATCCCGTGATCGATCGCGTTGCGGATGAGATGCACGAGCGGATCTACCATGCTCTCCAGCACGACGCGGTCGAGGCCGATCTCCGCGCCCGCGATCTCGAATTTCACCCGTTTTTCGGTTTCGTGCGAAACGTCGCGCACGAGTCTGTTGAAACGCTGGAAGACCTGGCCCGCGGGGATGAGCCGCGCCTCCATGACCTCTTTCTGGATCTGCGACGTGAGCCTCCACGAAAGCGCGAGCTCGTCGAGGAGCGGCTTCGAGCCGAGAGCGCTCGCCAGCGCGCTGAACCTGATGCGGCTGATCGTGAGCTCGCCGACGAGATCCATGATCCGATCGAGCCGCTCAAGATCCACCTTGGTCGAGGTGATACGCTGGCTCAGGCCTTCGGGAGAACCCAAACCGGTTTCCGGCGGGGAAGCCGGCCGCGTGACGGGACCCGCCTGATCGGGCTCATCCGAAATGTTCGAGATCAGAACGAGCGCCTCGCCGAGAAGACGGATACTGAGCGGGCTCTTCGCGTCGGGACGCGCATCCAGTCCCTCCGCGGCGCCCGTGCCGTCGCCGGCGGTTCCCGCGGCCCCCGCGGCCCCGGAGCCGTCGCCTTCCGTGACCGCGCACCGAACGAGCTTCTTCAAAATATCCACGACCCCGAGCATGCAACCGATCTTCGCCACGGTTATCTCGCCGCCCTGGCGGAGGCCGTCGAGAGCGCTCTCAAGCGCATGACTCGCCTCGACGATCTCTTCGTACCCCATGGCGCCCGAATTCCCCTTGAGGTTGTGCGCGTTCCTGAAAAGCTCATGGATCGCGGCGAGAGGCTCCGTCGCGGACTCGAGACCGACGAGACCGTTCTCGAGCGCCTGAAGCGCGTCCCCGGCTTCGCTCGCATAGAGATCCTTGTAATCACTCACGTTCATGCACGAACTCCCTCGAAGCGATCTCGCGCACATTCCGGACGATGCAGTCGGCGATCCCGTCGAGCGGGCAGATCTCGTCGGCGAGCCCGTCCCCGATCACGCTGCCCGGCATTCCGAATATGAGACTCGTCTCCCTGTCCTGGCAGAGCACCCTGCCCCCGCATCGGTGAATCGCCGCGCTCCCCGCCGCCCCGTCGCGTCCCATCCCCGTGAGAACGGCGCCGACGAGACGCTCGCGGAAGATCGGCGCGAACGAAGTCATGGTGAAATCGATCGACGGACACGCCGTGTGCTGGAGCGTGTTCTTGCCGAGAAGCATGACGCAGGGACGTCCGTCCCGCTCCTCGAGAAAGAGATGCATTCCTCCCGGCGTGACGATGGCGCGACCCGGCAGGATTGCCTCCCCTTCCTCCGCCTCGCCGACCTCGATCTGCGAGCGGGCATCGAGCCGCTCCGCGAGGTAGCGCGTGAAATTCGGCGGCATGTGCTGCACGATGACGATCCCCGCGGGGAGGTCGGCGGGCAGCCGCGGAATGATCTCCATGAGCGCCTGCGGTCCTCCCGTGCTCGCCCCGATCACGACGACCGAGCGAAGGGACGAGGCGCAGGCCTGACGCCGCTTCGCCCCGATTTCGATCCCGGCAGGCGCGAAACGTATCCTCCGCACGTCGATGGCGGACGCCCACTTGACCTTCGTGACGAGCTCATCGGCCGGAAAGCCCTTCCCGCCGAGCGTTTTCGCGATGAAATCGACGGCGCCGCATTCGAGACACGCGAGCGCGAGATTCGCCCCCTCGACCGTGTAGCCGCTGAGAATAATGACGGGCGTCGGCCATTCGCTCATGATGTAGCGGAGCGTTTCGAGACCGTTCATGTGCGGCATGTCGAGGTCGAGGGTGACGCAATCGGGCCTGAGCTCCGCGACGCTCTTGAGCGCCGCGCGGCCGTCCTCGCATTTGCCGACGACCGTGATCCGGGGATCGCTTTCGAGCGCCTTGACGATCATTGCCCGTATGAGAGGGGAGTCCTCTCCGACGACGACCCTGATCTCGCGCCCGCGTTCGGCTTTTCGATGCCCGTCCATCAGTAGATCTCCTCGGTATCATTCACGCACCGGACGAGAACGCTTCCGTCCGAAACGTCCAGCACGATCGTTCGCCCGGTTCGCCCCCCGACGCACTCGGCGACAAGGGGAATCCCGAACTCCTTCAACACCTCGCGCGCCGCGACGACGTTCTCGTCCCCGATCTGGAGCACGCCGCGACATCCCGTGAACCCGTCGAACATGCGCGCTCCCCCGAATATTTTCGCGACGATCCTTTCCCGCCGCGCTCCCCACTGGAGCATCCTCTCGACGAGAAGAGGGATCACGGAATCGACGAATTTCGCCCGGTTCATATTATTCTTCACCCGTTCCCGGCGCGGATGCATCGCATGGGCAAGCGCCCCGATCCGGGCCTCGGGATCAAAGAGCACGATACCGAGGCACGACCCGAGCGCCATCGTCGCGATCCGCATCGGAGCCTGACCCACGCGAAGCTGGGCCACCTCCACCTTGACCGCATCCTCGATTCCTTTGCTAACCGCCAATCGCGAGCTCCTTTGCCATCACGTCGTCGGTGATGAGTTTCTCGGAGTTGAGGCAAACGATCATGCGGCCGGAAACCTTCACGATGCCGGTCACGACATCGGGACGCCCCGCGCTTCTCGCGAGCTCGGGCGCGGCCTGCATATCTTCCATTTGAATCCTCGTAACCTCGAGGACCTCATCGACGAAGAAGCCGAAGCTCCCGCGCGAGGCCTCGATTATGATCATTCTCCGCTTGTGCGGAGCGTCGCCGTTCGCCGCGGGCTCGATGCCGAGCAGCGAATGCAGCTTCGCGACCGGAATGATTTCGCCGCGGAGGTTGATGACTCCCTCGATATCCTTCCCCATGCCCGGAACGGGGAAGAGCTCGAGCGGTCTCAGAATTTCGCGCACCTTCGACACATGAATGCCGTAGTACTCGGCGCCGAGGCGAAACGTGACGAGCTGCTCTCCTTTGCGGGACCGGTCATACGCTCTTTCGTACTTCATCGCTCATCATTCCTTTGCTCAGACACCCACCGTCTCCTCGACCCTTTCGGACGCGCCGACGTTGAACCTGCCCACGTGCTCGCGAAGCTGTATCGCCATGTCGCTCAGCTTCTGGGCCGATGAGGCGACGTCCTCCATGCTCGAGGTCATCTGCTCCATCGAGGCGGCCGTTTCCTGCGTCGCCGAGGCGTTCTTCTCGGCGGTCGACGAGATCTCGTCGATCGAGCCCGTGACGTTCTTCATGCCGCGCGAGAGCTCCTTGGTAGCGGCGGAGATGCGGCGCGCCATGTCGGAGGAGCTGCGAAGCACTTCGACGATCTCGTCGAGAGACTGCCCGGTCCGCGTGATGACTTCCTTGCCTTCCGTGACCTCTTTCGCGCCGAGCTCGATGCTCTTCACGGCCGTGCGCGTCTCCTCCTGCGTCTGGCGGATAAGGGTGGCGATCTCCTCCGCGGCGCGCGCGCTCCCCTCGGCGAGCTTGCGCACCTCGTCGGCGACGACCGCGAATCCGGCCCCCGCCTCGCCGGCCCGCGCCGCCTCGATTGCGGCGTTCAGGGCGAGCAGGTTCGTCTGATCCGCGATGTCGGTGATAACGTCGACGATCTCGTCGATCTGGTTCGATCGCTCGCCGAGATGGCGTATGATCTCCGCCGATTCCTGGATGACGTTGTATATCTTGTTGATCTTCTCGACCGCTTCCTTCGCGGAGTCGCCGCCCCGCGCCGCGGTCTCCGAAGCGTTCGTCGCGGCGGAGGCCGCGAGCTCGGCGCTGTTGGCCACCTGCTTCACCGATCGCTCCATATTGCGTATCTCCTTGATCATCTCGTCGACCTTGCGCGCCTGCACGTCGGTCGATTTCGCGATGTTCTGCACCGTCGTCGACGTCTCCTCGGTGATCGAGTTCATCTGCTCGGTCGCTGCCGAGAGATTCTGCGCGGAGAAATTCACCTTGTCGGCGGTCGTTCTGATCATCTTGATGATGCCCGTGATGTTCGAGAAGAGCTCGTTCAACGCGAAACCGAGCTTTCCGAGCTCGTCGTCGGACCTGATGTCGACCGTCGTGGTGAGATCCCCCGCGTTGTTCGCGAGCGCGCGGCTCGCCATGAGGAGCTGGGCCATGGGCCGCTTCAACACCACGTACGCGAGCGCGCAGAAGAGCGCGAAGCCGGCCAGCAGCGTGATTCCCGTGATCGAAAGGACGCGCCACCGGAGATAGCTGAGCGCCTGGCTCCCGTGCGTCTGCCCTGGCACGAGCTTCGAGCCGCCCGATACCGACGCCGTCTTCTCGAACGCGTGTCCCGAGAAATGCATGAACGCCATGTAGTTCATAAGGAAGATGCAGAGAATGACGAGCGCCATCGCGCTGAACAGCTTCATGCTGATGCTGTTCCCGTGCATATTGAATTTCATCTTCTTCCTCCTTCAGGAGTCGCGGCGGACGATCTTCTTATAAATCTTGTTCCGCGGATCGATCAGTTCGTACCGTGCGAGCGCCGATCCCATGACGGCCTCGCTCTTGCCGAGAATAATCATTCCATGATCTCCGAGGGCCGCGTGGAATCGTCCGAGGACGTCGTTGCGCACCGCATGATCGAAATGGATGAGCACGTTCCGGCACACGACGAGGTCGAGGAGCGAAAAGGGGGAAGGCAGGAAGAGATCGTGGACGGAGAATTTCACGCAGCGTTGCACTTCGGATACGACGCGATAATCCGGTCCTTTCGCCTCGAAATACTTCCGCCTGGCCTCCCCGGGGACGCCTTCGACCTTGCGGGCCGCATAGATTCCTTCGCGCGCGACCGCGCATGCCTCTTTCGACACATCGGTGCCGTACACTTCGAGCGCGAGCTCGATACCGTTGGCCCGAAGGTGTCGGATAATAAGAATGGCGAGGCTGTATGCCTCCTCGCCCGTCGAGCAGCCGGCGCTCCAAACGCGGATCGTTCGCGACGGTGAATGAAGCTTCCGCGAAACGATCGCCGGAAGGATATCTTTCGCGACGGCGTCGAACACTTCAGCATCCCGGAAAAACTCGGTGACATGAATCGTAACGGTGTCGAGGAGCTGTTCGATCTCCTTCGGATTGCCCGTGAGATATGCCATATAATCATCCAGGGTGGCGATCTTCAGTGTCGACATCCTGAGCGCTACCCTGCGCTGGATACACGAAAGGCGATAGTTCGAGAAGTCCTTCCCGAAGTTCGTCTGAAGATTGGCGAGGAGCTCGCCCATGCTCATCTGAACGAAAGCCATCGTTACACCCGATCCCGCGTCATACAACGAATGCGCCCCGTCGGCGGTGAGAGCCCGCTTCACAAGGCAATTTTCTCTTCGGTGTCGTCGACCCCGCCCCGGCGGCGGCCGACGTCGGGAATCGGATTTGCAATTGCTATACCACATAGGGACAAAGGTCCGGTTGAGGACCCGGAACGCGCGGGTCATGGCGATGGTTGGTATATAACTTTATATTACAATGAGTTACACAAACCGAAGAACTTCAAGTTGCGAGAGGGAACGGAGAGGGACAACGCGAAAAAACGGCGGACTTTGCACCGCTCCGTTCGCTTTTTGCAATGCAAACGCGAGAAGGAGAAAGCCATGCAGAACCTCGTTATGAAGCACGTCGATGTGTTCACGACGAATCCCTTCGGCGGCAATCCGGCCGGCGTTATAACCGAGGCGGATTCGCTCTCGAGCGAAATGATGCTCGCGATCGCGGGAGAGATGAATCTCTCGGAGACGACGTTCGTCACGCTCCCCTCGACCGACGAGGCGCTCTTCAGGATCCGCTTCTTCACGCCGAGCGAGGAAGTGAGTCTGAGCGGCCATGCGATCATCGCCTCCTGCTACGCGCTCATCGAGGACGGGAGAATACCTCTCGAGGACGGCGTGACAAAGGCCATTCTCGAGACGAAGGCC
>JAPLKY010000298.1 GCA_026387805.1 Candidatus Krumholzibacteriia bacterium | reverse complement strand
TTCTCCGAGATCTCCTTCCGGTCGGTCGCGAGCGCGAGGGCCCGCCGCACGAGGCGGTCGCGAAGTATCGGATGATCGCAGTTGAGATCGAGATGCTCGTTGAAGAGCGCGGCGTTTCTGAAGGTCCGCGCGCGAGGCATCTTCCCGACCGCCGCGAGCGCCGTGTTCGGCGCGTTGTCTACGCCCGCGATCTCGCCGGTCTCGAGCTGCATGATGAGCGCGTCGTCCTCGGGGATGAATTTGATCACGATCTCGTCGAGCCGGGGACCTTCGCCGTAGTAGTCCCTATTCGCCCGGACGATAATATGAGAACCGCTCACCCATTCCTTGAATACGAAGGGTCCCGAACCTATCGGGCGCCGATGGAACGCGGCGTTCTGAAACCCGGGCCCCAGCGCACTCCGGAGGAGATGCCGGGGCAGAACCGATTCGTCGTAGAAGCAGTCGCCGACGAAATTCGCGTATACCTCGCGCAGGTGGAAGACGACGGTGAACGAATCGGGCGTCTCAACCCGGTCGACGATGTCCCATCCCTGCCGCGTCTCGACGTTGATATCGGGATGCATCATGACCTCGTAGCTGAACTTTGCGTCGTACGAGGTGACGGGAACGCCGTCGTGCCACCGGGCGTTCCTCCGAATATGATACGTGTAGGTGAGATAATCGATCGAGATGCCACCGTTCTCGACGGTCGGTATCTCCTCGATGAGATCGGGAACGAGCTCGAGGCGGTCGTTGTACTTCACGAATTTGCTGAAGATGAGGTTACATACGTATACGGAGGCGACCATGGAGTTGACAGCTTCATTGAGAATCTCCGGCTCCTGCTGCATGCCGATGACGAGACGTCCACCGCGTTCCGGGCCGCCGGTCCCCTCTCCCGACTCCCCCTGAGACCCGCGCGTTTCTCCGCCCGTTCGCGCGCCTTCCGCGCCGCTCCTCTCGCGCTTCCCGCACCCGGCCGCGAAAACGAGAATGGCACAAAGCATAACGATGCCTGCACGCCGCACTTTCATACGCTCCTCCCGGCGATGTCTATCCGGATCGTACTCTCCCGGCGAAATCTGAAGCATTGTTAATGCCATTATGCAACTTGCTATGGCAGAATGAATTAAAAATTTAGCGGTTGCGGCCGAACGCAAACAGGGCTTACATTTATATCAGCCGAACGGCCCTCCCGCGGGCCGGAAGGAATTGGTGAGCTAACGTGTCCATCGGAATCGAACATGCGACATCATTGGCCGGCTCTGAATCCCGGACAAGAGTAATCCATTTCCATATATTGCTTATAGTTATAACAATCTTATCAAGTTTCGCATCAGAAGCTTCTTCCGCCCTTCAGCCCGGCTGGCAAACGGAAGTCCGCCTCACGAACGACGCCGCGACGTCTTTCACGGCGCCCAACAACGCCAAATGGCTCGCCATCGATCTCGAGGGAAATCTGCACGTCGTCTGGCTCGACGACAGGGTCAGGAATTTCGAAATCTACCACAAGATGAGGACCGGAGGCTTCTGGAGCGCCGACGAGCGGGTGACGAACGACCCCGCCTATTCGGCGAGACCGAACCTCGCCGTCGACGCCGCGGGCTTCCTGCACCTCGCCTGGAACGACGAGCGCGACGGCAACAAGGAGATCTATCACAACATGTGGGCCGGCATGTGGGGCGCCGATCGGCGAGTCACGCAGACCGCGGGCGAATCGTTCGGTTCGGCCCTCGTCGCGGAGGCGGATACGGTCCACATGGTCTACATGGAGGACGTTTCCGGAAATCTCCAGATATTCTACCGCGCATTCAAGAACAACAAATGGACCGCGGCGGTGCCCCTTACGAACGTCGCG
>JAPLKY010000252.1 GCA_026387805.1 Candidatus Krumholzibacteriia bacterium | reverse complement strand
GGCGACGTAAGGGATGTTGTGCGCCGCGCAGATCTCCGCGAAGTCCTTCTTCTGCGTGGCCTGCCCGATGCTGTGCGTACCGGCCGGGCCCGTGGTGGTGGACGCGCCGAAGGGCGTGCCCGACGAACGCTGGTTGCCCGTGTTCATGTACGCCTCGTTGTCGTAGCAGACGTAGATGAACTTGTGCCCGCGCTCGAACGCCCCGGAAAGCGCCTGGAGCCCGATGTCGCTCGTCCCGCCGTCGCCGCCCATGCCGAGAAAGATGGTGCCTTTGTCGGGGAGCTTCCCCTTGCGGATGAGCGCCTTCGTGCCCGCCTCCGCCCCGGTGATGACCGCCGCCGCGTTCTCGAAGGCGACGTGGATCCAGGGCACGTTCCAGTTCGTGAACGGAAACGGCGATGAAATGATCTCCATGCAGCCGGTCGCGCTCCCCACGATGACGTTGGAGCCGAGCGCCTTCGCGACGAGCCTCACGGCGAGCGCCTCGGCGCAACCCTGGCACGCGCGGTGACCCGGCGCGAAGTATTCGCGCTTCGTCACGAGCCTGGACGCATAGACATTGAGCGATTCCATTATTCCCTGACTCCGTAAAGAATATAGTCCTCTTCCCTGATGGTCTTTCCGCCCTTCAGGAGCTCTCCGGTCTTCGCGTACATCTTCAGAAAATCGTCCGGCGTCACGTCGCGCCCCGCGAATCCGCAGAGAAAGTTCGCGATGGCCGGCATCTTCATCTCGCCGTAAAACGCGGCGCGGATCTCGCTCGCCACGGGGCCGCCGGGTCCGCCGTACGAGATCGCGCGATCGATGACGATGAGGTTCTTGATCCCCTTGACCGCCTCGCGCAGCTCGTCGAACGGAAAGGGTCTCCACAGGCGGAGCTTGATCTGACCGACCGGTCTTCCCTGCTCGCGCAGCTTGTCGATCGCGATGGAGGCCGTCTCGCTGAAGCTCCCCATCGTGAGGAATGCGGTATCGGCGCCCTCGAGCTTGTAGGTTTCGACCGGCGCGTACTTCCGGCCGGTGATCTGCGCCATCTCGCCCCATGCCTTCATGATATGCGGCTTCGAGGCGAGGAGCGCCTCGTTCTGGTTCTTCTTCGCCTCGGAGAATATGCCCGGCAGGCCGAACGCCCCCATCGTGATCGGCTTGTCCGGATGCAGCACGTTCACCGGCTTGAAATCGGGGAGATACCTCTTGACCTGCTCTTCGTCCCAGTATTCGACCGCCTCGATCATATGCGTGACGATGAAGCCGTCGATATTGATCATCACCGGAAGGGATACCTTCCGATCCTCCGCGACGCGGAACGCGAAGAAAACGTGGTCGAATAGCTCCTGCCCATTGTCGGCGAACACCTGAATCCAGCCGCAATCGCGGACCGACATGACATCGGTGTGGTCGTTCCAGATGCTGAGGGGGCCTGAGAGGGAGCGGTTCGCGAGAATCATGACGACGGGCAGCCGCATGCTCGCCGTGATGAACACGATCTCGTTCATGAGGGCGAGCCCCTGCGCGCTCGTGCAGGTGAACGTGCGGGCGCCGACCGCGACGGAGCCGCAGCAGACGCTCATGGCCGAATGCTCGGATTCGACCGGAATGAACTCGGCGTCGAGCTCGCCGTTCGCGACGAGCTCGGCAAGGTGCTCGACGATGTGGGTCTGCGGGGTGATGGGATACGCGGCGACGACGTCGACGTTCGCCATCCTGATCGCGTCGGCGGCGGCGATGGAGTTCTCTATGCCGATGCGCTTGCCCATCACTCGCTCTCCTCCACCATGGTGATGCATCCCGTAATGCACTCCTGCTTGCAGATGCCGCAGCCCTTGCAGTAGTAGAGGTCGGCCTCGAAGTATCCTTCCTCGTTCTTGTGAATCGCGGCATCGGGGCAGTAGATGAAACAAACGCCGCACTTGACGCATTTCGTGTGATCCCAGATGGGCCGGATTGATCTCCAGTCGCCGCAGCGATACTGGGAGGCGTTGCCCGGCTGACTTACCGCGCAGCCCGGTTCGATGTCCTTCCAGCCAAGATCGAATTCAGATTTCGGTACGGGTTTCGGCACGGCGCGAATCTCCCGATTCAAAGACAAAAAACCCCGGGACCCTCTTTCCTCCCCGCTGCGGAGGCGATCGAAAGAAAAATTACGCGAAATATAGCGAGCGGCCTTCTCACTTTCAAGCGGAATCGGCGGAGAGGCGGATGCCTCCCCGCTCCATCCGTTCAGACATTCGCTTACTGGCGCTCATCGAGGAGATGAGTCACGACCGTCGGATCGGCCAGAGTCGTCGTATCGCCGACCTCGGTGCTGCCCGTCGCGATGACCTTGAGAATACGCCTCATGATCTTGCCGCTCCGCGTCTTCGGAAGCGCGTCGGCAAACTGGATCTTGTCCGGCTTCGCGATCGGCCCGATCATCTTGCTGACGTGGTTGCGGAGCTCTTCCTTGAGCTTGTCCGATTTTTCGAAGCCGCCGGTCAGGGTGACGAATGCGTAGAGCCCCTCACCCTTGATCGCGTGCGGCATCGGCACGACCGCCGCTTCGGCGACCGACTCGTGGCTGACGAGCGCGCTTTCGACTTCCATTGTTCCGATCCGGTGACCGGAAACGTTGATCACGTCGTCGACGCGGCCCATGAGCCAGAAGTAGCCGTCCTCGTCCTGCCGGGCTCCGTCGCCGGTGAAGTAGACGCCCTTGAAGCGGCTGTAGTACGCGTCCGCGTAGCGCTTGTCGTCCCCCCAGATCGTCCGGAGCTGTCCCGGCCACGGCCTCTTGATGACGAGATAGCCGCCCTCGTTGCGCTCGCACGGCTTTCCGTCCTCGCGAACGACTTCCGGGAAGATGCCCGGGAAGGGGAGCGTCGCCGAGCCCGGCTTCAGCGGGAAGGCGCCGGGAAGCGGCGTGATCAGAATGCCGCCCGTCTCGGTCTGCCACCACGTATCGACGATCGGACAGCGCTCTTTGCCGATGTTCTTGTAATACCACATCCAGGCCTCGGGGTTGATCGGCTCGCCGACCGAGCCGAGAAGCCTCAGGCTCGACAGATCGTTCTTCGCCGGCCAATCGTCGCCGTCGCGCGCGATGGCGCGGATGGCGGTCGGGGCGGTGTAGAACACGCTGACCTTGTACTTGGCGACGACGTTCCAGAACCGGTCGGGATTCGGGAAGCTCGGCACTCCCTCGAACATGACGGTCGTGGCGCCATTGGCCAGCGGGCCGTACACGATATACGAATGTCCCGTGATCCAGCCGATGTCGGCCGTGCACCAGTACACGTCATCGTCCTTGATGTCGAAGATGAGCTTCATCGTCACGGTGACGTACGTGAGGTAGCCGCCCGTCGTATGGACGACGCCCTTCGGCTTGCCCGTGGTGCCGCTCGTGTAAAGGATGAACGAGATATCCTCGGCTTCGATCTGCTCCGGCTCGCATGTGTCCTTGGCCTTCGCCATCTCTTCATGCCACCAGAGGTCCTTGCCCTTGTTCATGGCGATGTCGAGCCCGGTTCTCTTCACGACGATGACCTTCTCGATCGTCGGGCATTCGCCGAGAATCGAATCCGCGCCGGTCTTCAGAGGCACGGCCTTGCCGCGGCGGTAGCTGCCGTCGGAGGTGACGAGGAGCTTCGCGCCCGCGTCGATGATGCGGTCCTTGAGCGATTCGGCGCTGAATCCGCCGAACACGATCGAGTGGATGGCGCCGATGCGCGTGCAGGCGAGCATCGCGATCGCGAGCTCGGGGATCATCGGGAGGTAGAGATTGACGCGATCGCCCTTCTTGACCCCGTGCGATTTGAGAACGTTCGCGAACTTGCAGACCTCGCGATGGAGCTCCTTGTATGTGTATTTCTTCGCGTCGCCGACCGGCTCCCCTTCCCAAATGAGAGCGGTCTTGTCGCCCTTCTTCGCCAAATGCCGATCGAGGCAGTTGTAGGAGATGTTGGTCTTGCCGCCGACGAACCACTTCACAAAGGGGGCTTTGCTGTGATCGAGCACCTTGTCCCACTTCTTGTACCAGTGCAGGGCGTTCGCCTGTTCGGCCCAGAAGCCCTCGAGGTCCTTCTCCGACTTCTCGTAGAGCTTCTTGTATTCGTCCATGCTCTTGATATGGGCCTTCTCGGTGAAGCCCTTCGGCGGATTGAACACACGCCGCTCGTCGAGCATGGAGGTGATAGTCTTCTTCTCCTCTGCCATGGGAACCTCCTGTGTGGTTGGTCTGGTTTGTATTGATTCGCGTTTTACAGAGCAAAGTGAAAGCGCGAGCACTAAGAAGTTTGAATGTAATCAGATATTCCGTTGCTGTCAAGATATAATCCGCCCCGCGGATCGCCCCCATCACCCTCCGCCATGCGGGAGCACTCCCGCCTTCGCGGCGGAAGGGCATACCAGTTAACTAATTATGCAATTTATAGTTACGCAGTACATGTGCAGGGCAAATGGGTGCGCGTCCCTTGACATTTGCCAGGCTGCGCCGTATGTTGAGGCGAACGATTGGAACTCATGTCGAGAAAGGACGGAAGGGAATGGCGGACAAATCCTACAACGCCTTCGAAATGGCGCAATCCCAGTTTGACCGGGTCGCGAAGCTCCTCGAGCTCGACGAGGCGACGAAGGAGCTTCTGCGCTACAATCTGCGCGAATATCACGTGAGCATACCGGTCAGGATGGATGACGGAAAGGTCAAGGTTTTTCGCGGATTCAGGGTTCAGCATAACGACGCGCGCGGCCCGGCAAAGGGGGGCATCCGCTTCCACCCGATGGAGACGATCGATACGGTGCGTGCGCTTGCGATGTGGATGACCTGGAAATGCGCCGTCGTCGACATCCCGCTTGGAGGCGGCAAGGGCGGCGTCATCTGCGATCCGCATAATCTGAGCATGCGGGAGCAGGAGCTGATCTGCCGCGGCTGGATCAGGCAGCTCGCGAAGGACATGGGACCGATCCGGGATGTGCCCGCCCCCGACGTGATGACGACCGGCCAGCACATGCTCTGGATGCTCGATGAGTTCGAGACGATCCACGGGCAAAGGCTCCCCGGATTCATCACCGGCAAACCGGTCGGCATGGGCGGCTCCCTCGGCCGCACCGAGGCAACCGGCTACGGCGTGATCTTCACGGTGCGCGAGGCCCTCAAGGAGCTCAACCTCCCCCCCGGCGATACGACGGCGAGCGTGCAGGGATTCGGCAACGTCGCCCAGTATGCGATCGAGCTCTACCAGCAGATCTGGGGAAAAGTGGTCTGCGTATCGTGCTGGGACCAGAAGGATCAAATATCCTACAGCTTCGCGAAGAAGGACGGCATCGATTTGAACGCGCTCCGCGGCATCACCGACCACTTCGGCGGCATCGAAAAGGACAAGGCGAAGAAGCTCGGCTACGAGGTGCTGCCGGGCGATGCGTGGATCGAGCAGCCGGTCGAGATCCTGATGCCCTGCGCGCTCGAGAACCAGATCACGCCCGAGACCGTGAAGAAGGTCCACGCGGCGGTGAAGTTCGTGGTCGAGGGCGCCAATGGCCCCACCACCACCGAGGCCGACGCGGTGCTCAAGGACCGCGGGATCTACCTGATCCCGGACTTCCTGGCCAACGCGGGTGGCGTGACCTGCAGCTACTTCGAGCAGGTGCAGAGCAACATGAACTATTACTGGGACAAGGACGAGGTGCTGGGCAAGCTCGACAGCAAGATGACCTCGGCCTTCCTTGCGGTGAGCGAGCTGGCGCGTGAGCGCAAGCTGTACATGCGGGACGCCGCCTACGTCATCGCGATCAACCGCGTCGCCCAGGCCAGCAAGGACCGCGGCTGGGTGTGAGC
>JAPLKY010000187.1 GCA_026387805.1 Candidatus Krumholzibacteriia bacterium | reverse complement strand
GCAGCGCCTCGGTCGGCACCAGGGTGCAGCCGGCGCGGTTGTGGAACGTGCGCAGGTACGAGACGATCGGATTGCGCAGCCAGCCGATGCCGTAGTGGTCGCTGTAGTAACGACTTCGCCGCAAACCGCGCTCGGTATGCCGCCTGTTTCCAGGGCGGCCTTGAGTTCATCGGCCTCCCGTTTATCGACAATGGCGATGAGAGTGCCTTCGCTGATGGAGCAGAAGGGATCGAATTTGAAGAGATCGGCTGTTCTTTGCACCGCAGGTTGGATCGGTATCAGATCCTGATCAATTCTGAGCCCGTACTCGCCCGCCCTCGCCATCTCGTAGAGTCCGCCCCAAACGCCGCACTCGGTCGCGTCGTGCATCACGTGAACCCCGCTGAATGTCCTCGCTATCGCGCAATCATCGAGAACGGTCATTTGTTTGAAAACTCCTGCAGCTTCCTTCTGGAAAGCTTCCCCGCCTGCTGCTACGAATCTCTCGGGGAACAGCACGGCGAGCAACCCCGTTGTTTCTATCGCGGGCCCTTTCGTTATCACTATCTTGTCTCCGATTCTCGCCTTGTAAGGGCCTCTCAGCTCCTTCTCGTCACCGATTGCGATCGCGGTCGCTCCGCCGACCATCGGATAATTGCATCCGGTGTAGCGTGCCGTGTGACCCGTCACGACGCTGATTCCATATTTCACCGCTTCTTCATGCACTGCGTTCCACAGCTCTTCGAGCTGGTCTTCCGTCGTCTCCGGCGGAAGATTGAGATCGATCGTGAGATGTTTTGGCGTAAGCCCCGAGACGGCCACGTCGCAGACTATGATATGAAAGCCGAACCAAGCCGCTCTCGAGAAACCGAACGAGGGAACGATGAAGAAAGGATCGGTCGACAGAGCGACGGCTTTTCCACCGATTTTCAGCACGCCAAAGTCCACGCCATGACGTGGGCCGATGATGATGTCTTCATCTCGCGCGCCAAGGCGGGGATAGATAACGCGGTCGAAGAATTCAGGATTGATCTTGCCGAGCGCGGGAAGTCTATTGATATTCATGCTTCCTCCCTCCGCAGGTCTTAACCTGATCAGGTTCGACGGGTCCCTGGATTTCCTCCAGGTTCTCAGCCCCGGGTTCATTGAGTGAATCGAGGGGCTCCCCGAGTTAATTCGCGATGTCGGGCGTTAGGATATGCTAGACTGGATCTTTCGTCAAGGGAATGGTGTCCATGGTCATACGGATGCGACGGGAGCAGGTAATCATCATCGGGGCGGGACCCGCCGGCACGGTGGCTGCGGTTCAATGTCAGCGGCTGGGCGTTACGCCGCTTCTTCTCGACCGGGCGGGGACCGCCGGCGGTCTCGCGGAGAATGCATACTGCATCGAGAACTATCCGGGAATGCCAAAACCCCTCGGCGGTCCGCAATTCGCGGAAAGTCTGAGAGCGCATCTCGCGCGGTTCGATCTGACGGTCGGCAGGGTGGAGGTCGAGGGGATCATGGGGAACGGGAGAGAGTTCTCGGTGAAGCATGCCGGCGGCGAGTTCTTTGCGCGGGCGGTGATCCTGGCCAGCGGCACCGAGCCGCACCGGCTGGATCTCGCGGGGGAGAATGAGCTCGACGGCGCAAAGCTCTTCTATGAAGTTCGTCCTTTGCTTCGTTGCCACGCGAAGCCTCGTGACGTCATCATCGTGGGCGGGGGAGAGGCCGCGTGCGATTACGCGCTTACGCTGGCGTCGGTGGGCGCGACAGTGCATCTTGTGGTACGCTCCGATCGCCTGAAGGCACGCGGGGATCTAGCGTGCGCCGTGCAGCGAGCACCGTCCATACGAATCTCCCACGGAACCCGGTGCGAACTGATCGCGGCATCGCCGCTCCTCACGGTCCGCCTGCGGAATTCGATCACGGGGAGCATAATGGAACTGAGTCCCGACGCTCTTCTGGTCGCCGTCGGAAGGCGCAGCACTGCGCCGCGCCTTCTCGACCCGCTCGGCGTTCCCATGGCCGACTGTGTCGCCGGTTCGATACCGGGGTTATTCGTCGCAGGCGATGCAAGCATCGGATCGCTCGGGCAAATCGGCATGGCCGTCGGCGACGGCATTCGCGCGGCGGCCGCGACCGTTGCCTTCTTGGAGAATCAATGACGATGCGTATCGTTGATAGCACGGGCGACACTGATCTCGCGAACGTGTTCGTCGCGGAGTTCGACGATGGTTCGCGCGTGGAATGTGCCGAGTCGGTGCAGCCTCCCGTGCCGCGTGAGCGCAAGTGGGTTCTCATTGTCTCCACACTCAAGGGGTGCCCCGTCTCCTGCCCCATATGCGATGCGGGAGGGAACTACCAGGGGGCACTTACCGCCGAAGAAATCCTGCAACAAATCGACTTTCTCATTCGCAGGCGTTTCCCCCTGGGTGTCGTTTCCGTTCCAAAGCTCAAGATCCAGTTCGCGCGCATGGGGGATCCGGCTTTCAACGAAGCGGTGCTCGACGTTCTGCGGCGGCTCCCCTTGCTGTATGACGCTCCGGGCCTGATGCCCTGCATATCAACTATCGCGCCGGTGGGACGGGAGCGGTTTTTCGAGGCGCTTATTACAGCCAAGAACGCGCTCTATCCGAATGGACGATTCCAGATGCAATTCTCTATTCATACCACCTGCGAGGCGACACGGCGCCGGTTGATACCCGCGCGCATCTGGTCATTTGCGGAGATCTCCGCCTACGGCTCGCGTTTTGCTTCGCATGGCGATCGAAAGATCACTCTCAACTTTGCGCCGGTCAGGGGCTTACCTCTCGATCCCGATCGGCTCGCCGACTGGTTTTCTCCCGAAATCTTCGCGGTGAAGCTGACGCCGATCAATCCCACTCATGCCGCTGCCCGTTCGGGCTTCGTCGGACTCATAGATCCGGGCGATAGGCCCGGCTGCGAGCGCGTGGCCGACGGTTTCCGGGTGGCCGGGTTCGAGACTGTCTTGAGCATCGGCGAGTTGGACGAGAACCGCATCGGTTCGAACTGCGGGATGCGCGTGAGAGCACTCGAGGGTACGTCGGCCGTTCAAGGTGTTTCTCAGAACGGGACGCCGCACCCCCGGCTCTTCTAGCGGTCGGAATCGACTCATCTATCAATAATTTGTTCAAAACGTGGATGATTCTGGATTGCATTTGGGGAGCCCATCCGGCGTCGTGAGGCGGTTGCCTTCACGTCAGGCAAATCGGAAGATCACCGGCAGCAGAAACGCGACGAGAACGGCCCACACACCATAGACCGGCAGGTAGCTTCCCACAACGTGCCGCATCGCGGCAAACTCGACCCGCCGCCGGAGCAATGCGACATAGGTCCGGCATATCCAGGCGAGATGCACGATGATGACCAGGTTGGCTCCGAGTACAATCACGCGATTCGGCGTGAACCCGAAAGAGGCTATCCTGAACAGGATCGCCGATAGGGCGATTGCATCGATCACAAGAGTGACGACGACGAGCGCGAGGTTGATAAAGTCCAATAGTTGCACATGCGACTCCTCGGTGCGTTCCACGATCGAAAAGACGGAGATGCCAAGTACGAGGAGCAGCATCCCGTTGAACGTGATGAGGAAGGAACGATCGACGAGCGGATTCTTGCCTCCGACGAAGGCCACGATCAAATAGATGACTGCCATGAGCAAGAAGAGGGGCGAGAATATTCGCGCGAGCGCTGCGGCGATGCCGGTACGCCGATTGAACACGGCGTCGTACAGGTAGGTTCCGGCGACCGGTACGGCGGCCGCGCCGAAGACCGCGACATTTTCGAGGTACCAATCCTCGGTTGTTTTGGCGACCATCTTGAACAGTGCGATCGTCACGCCGCTGAACACGATTCCGCCCAGTGCCACGAGGCTCCCGAGGACCACCAATTCGCCGTTGTAACGCACGAAGCGAACCCGGGAATCCGCGTCGCGCCACGAGCGTCCCATGAACACGAGGCCCAAGAAGAACCAGAAGACGATCGGGAGATGGATCAAGGCCATAACGACGGAATCGGAGTATCCGGGAAGCAGACGAACATAAGCGATCGCCGCGAGCGCGAGGCCCAACCCCGCGATCAAGCTCCGACGGTCGCGACGCTCGATCCAGAAGTACGTGGCGAGCGCCATGATGGCCCATGAAGGGGCGAAGCGGGGATAGTACCAGTCCTGACCGAGCCAGAGAGCCGGGAATCGGATGAGCGCGCCAAAGACAGCGGCAATGGCGATTGTAACCCCGAGCTTCTTACGCCACGCAGTTCCGTGCCCTGACTCATGGAACTCAGGCCGGGCCCGCCAGACCCGCAGCGTCACCGAGTCGGGCTCGGCGCGGGATGCCTCGTCGAGCGACTCGCGAAACGCCTCCGGGTCCTGCCGATAGAGAGCCTCCAACCCTTGAGGGTCATCCAGAAGCTGGAGTATGCGGGCAGCGGTTGATTTCATTGCCACGAGGATAGCCAAATGCCGCCAGACTCGGCAAGAGCAAAGACACGTTTCAAAACAGCGAGTGGTCATGACGAGGGTTGCGTTTGGGGAGTCAATTCTTTCTTCCCGCGATACCCATGACATTCTTGATGGCGCATGGATATTTGTCTTGACAAACTTCCATGATGATGGATAATTGTCGTATGAAGAGATCCCTCGAAACGTTGCTCGATCTGGCCCATTTTCCTCATCGGAGAATC
>JAPLKY010000063.1 GCA_026387805.1 Candidatus Krumholzibacteriia bacterium | reverse complement strand
GCCCCCGGCCTCCTTCTCGCAACCCTTTTGGATCATTGCGGTTAACTTCTATTCGAGCGGCGGGCGCGCCGGCGCCGCCGCGGAATCGCTTCGAAAGATACTATGCGCGCGGGTACGAGGTGTCAAGGGGATAAGCCACATGACGCCACATGACGGAACGAGCGGGCGAACGATGGCGGCGGATCGGACGCGGCGGAACGAATGTCATTTCAATCGACGGGCGAGCTCCCGGCGCTCCGCGCCCCGCGGCAATTGCCCTTGAAACCGGCCGCCGAATGAGTGATAATGACGCCCGATTCAATTTGGAACGCCGAATTCGGACGCGATGCAGGAGAGGTGATCGCATGAGAAAGCTATTTGCCCTCGTTCTGTTGCTTTCCGTTCCGCTGTGCTTCGGTTGCAGCGGCAAGGACGACACGACGGGCCCCAAGGAGGAGCTCGCGATCACGACGCTGCTCACGGGCCTCGAGCGCCCGACGGGCATGTGGATCAAGAATGGAAAGGTCTATTTCACGGAGACAAACGGCCGGAACACGACCTATTGCGGCAAGGTTGCGCTGAGCGTGTTCGACACGGGCAGCAACGTGAAGAGGCTGCTCGTGAACAATCCGGTGAACAGCGACGCCGTCGTCATGGACGGCGACGGCGATATATTCCTCGCCTCCTGGCACGGGGACAGCATAGGAGACTTCGGGAAGGTGAGCAGCGTCGATACGACCACGAAGACGGAAACGCATGTCGCCGACATTGAAATCGCGGCGATCGACATGTACGTCGACGGCAGGGACAATCTCACCGTCATCGGCCGGAGCGATAACGCGACGGCAAAAAGCATTCTTCTCCTGCCGAGCCCCCTGCACAGGCCGGTCGAGATTCACGAGAGCCTCGGCAGGGCGACGTGTCTCGGGTTCAGCGGATCGGTTCTCTACTATTCCGACGGCGCCTCGATCAAGCGGTTCGCCGCCTGCAATATCTTCGAGCTTTTCGTGTCGAAGGGCGTCAGGTCAATGTCGGTTTCCCCGCGCTATCTCTTCTATGCGGACCTGGCCGGCGGCAGGATCGGCCGGATCACGTTCTCGAACAAGGCCGACGGAACGCTCGCGGCCGGCCTCAAAGACCCCATCGCGGTACGGTGGGACGGAGCGAGCGGAAAGCTCTATTTCCTCGAAGCGGGCACGGCCGCGGGCGAGTTCAAGGATGGCACGCTCAGAGTCATAACGGGTATTCGCTAGACCGAGGCCCGGAGCCGCGCGCACGAGACGCGGCGCAAACCCGATCCGCCGTGGGGCGTCACGGGGATGAGGCGAGCTCTTTCCTCCAGGGGAAGAGCGAGAAGATGCCGCCCGTGTGAATGAAGAGAACGTTATCCGATTTTCGCCATCTGCCCTTCGCCGCCTCGCCGGCGAGACCGAGCATCGCCTTGCCGGTGTACGCGGGATCGAGGAAGAGCCCGAGCCGCCGCGCGCATGTGCGGATGAGCCCGAGCCCTTCTTCCGTCGGCACCGCGTACGCGGGGCCGTCGTAGCCGCCGGCGATCTCGACGTCGCCCGGGAGGATCGGCTTGAGCCATGAGGCGCCGCGGTAGCGATTCTCGTACTTCACGATGAACGCTTCCGATATCGCCGCGATCCGCCGCGCGAAATACTCCGGCGTGTCGAGGACGTTTATCCCGAGAACGTTCCCCTTGAGACCGAAGATTCTCTTTCCGTATATGAGCCCCGCGGTGGTTCCGCCGCTTCCCACGGCCGTGACGATCGTATCGAACTCGATTCCGAGCTCCTTCTCGGCGGCCGCGATCTCCTGCGCCGCTTTGATGTATCCGAATACGCCCGGCGGGTAGGACGCGCCCTCGGGAATCACGTACGCCTTCTCGCCCGCGGAGCCGAGCCCGGCCGCGATCTCGGCCATTATCTCGTTTACATGGGGCCATTCTTCCGGGGAAATGAAGCGGATCTCCGCGCCCGCGAGCCGGTCGAGGAGCACGTTCCCGTCGCTCTCCGCCGGCGCCGCGCCGCGCAGGACGAGCACCGGCCTCAGGCCCAGCCGCGCAGCGGCGATCGCCGTCGCCCTCGCGTGATTCGACTGGATGCCGCCGCACGTGACGACCGTCCGGGCGTCCATCTCCGCGGCCTCGGCGAAAGCGAACTCGAGCTTGCGAACCTTGTTGCCCGAGAGCGCGGAGCCGGTGAGATCGTCGCGCTTGACGTAAACGTTCGGCAGATCGGGGAGCTCGGGCACGTCGCGCATGCGCTCGACCGGCGTCGGGAGATTCGCGAGCTTGAGGGTGGGGGGGAATCCGAACTCCATGAGCGGGATGATACCAGAGCGAGCGTTGTGCGTCCCGAAAAAAGCGGGGCCTCGGCCGGCGGACGCCCGGCAGCGATCCGCGCCGGCGCCACGGCCGACGCCTCGATTCCAGGCGCTTCGGGAGCCGCTCGGGCCGTTCGAAAGGCGCTCTTGACAAATTCTGATATTATGATATAATAATACATAAATGAAGAACGAAAGGGCGCGCAAAATGATGGTTCAGGCGGAACCCCTCGGGGGCGCGGACATAGAGCGGTTCGCGGAAGTGCTTAAGGCGCTCGCGAGCCCCGCTCGCCTCAGGATCGTCAACATCCTGGCCGGCGGCGAGCGAACCGTGACGGAGCTCTGCGAGCAATCGGGGCTCAAGCAATCGCTCGTGTCGCAGCAGTTGAAGATACTTCGGCTCAACCATATCGTCTCGAGCCGGAAGGAAGTGCCGCACACGTACTACAGTCTCAAGGAACGAAACGTCATACGCATGCTCAATTGCCTGAGCAGGTGTGAAGGGATGGATAGCGTACCGGATCGGAACAACGCGAAGGAGGCATAATGGGAGCGAACATCACGCAGGTTAAAGAGGCGGACTGGCAGAAAGAGGTTCTCGAGTCGCCGATTCCGGTCATCGTCGATTTCTGGGCGCCCTGGTGCGGACCGTGCAAATTCCTCGGGCCCGTCTTCGAGGAGCTCGCCGGCGAATACGTCGGGAAGGTGAAATTCGTGAAGCTCAACACCGACGAGAGCCAAGGCGTCGCCATCAAGTACGGAATCATGGGGATTCCGACGCTCAAGGTATTCAAGGGAGGCGCGGAGGTCGACACGATGTCGGGCGCGTCGCCCAAGGATTATCTGAAGGATTTTCTCGATAAGGCGCTGGCGAAGTAGGCAAACGGAGAAATGCCCGCCCTGAGGGCGCCGCGACGATAGAACGATCGGAGATCTGCAAAGATTTCTGGAAGCGAAGCGGCAAATATCCTACACTGGCAGCCGGGCATGCGCCGGGAGGCGGGCCCGGCGATCTATTTCCGGCCTGCAGCCGGGGCGCGGGACCGGAGAGAGCGGGAAGGAGGCGCGGCGTGGCGGAGCTTCCGTTTCTTGCGGGGGAGGAGGGGCGAGGACACATACTCGCGCTCCTCTTCTTTCTGTCCGCGTTCCTCATCGCGGTGTGGGGAAGCTGGCAGGGTTCGCTTCCGGCCTCCGATGAAGCCGTGCTCGCCCAGACCGCGAACGAGATCCATTCGGCCGGCGATGCCCTCGCGCCGAGCTTCGACGGCGCGCCGGTCCCCGACACGGCGCCCTTCGGCCCGTGGCTCATGGCTCTTTCCTACATTCCATTCGGCGTGAACGAGTTCGCCGCGCGCTTCGCGTTCGTTCTCCTCTCGCTCGGCGCGATCTACGTGACGTATTGCGCCGGAAGGGCGGCATCCCGGGATTGGGACGCTCCGGTCGCTCAATGTCCGCCCCCGATGGCGGAAGGGGAACGCAAGCGGACGCACTGGGGATCGCTTCCCACGGCAGCCGGTTTTTTCTCCGCGGTCGCTCTCGCCGCGAGCCCGATCTTCGGGAGATTCATGCCTCATATAACCCTCGGGCTCCCGTTCGCGTTTTTCGCGGCTCTCGGGCTTCTCGGGTGGCTTCTGCTTCCGGGCGGCCGCGGCGGATTCGTTCTCTGGGGGGCCGCGGTCGCGGGGAGCGTTCTGAGCGCGGGCGCCGGGGCCCTCTTCCTCATTGTCGGCGCGCTCGCCGCAGGAATCGTCGATCGGGACCGGCGCGCCCTTTGGCGCACTCCGGCATTCGTCCTCGCGACGATCATCGGGGCTCTTATCGGCGGCATCTGGCTCGTTCCCGAAACGGCCCGAAGCGGTCTGAGCTTTTTCGACAACGCGCTGTGGGCTCCGCTCGCGCGCGTCGTTCGCCCGCCGGCGGGCGCCTCCGCTCTCATGCTCGATTCGCTGACGAACGTCTGGCTCAGGAATCTGCCATGGTCGGTTCCCGCGACGATCGCCGCGGCGAGGGTCGTATTCTTCGGGCGAAGGGGCGCGCGCGAGGCGGGTGCGGGCGGCGTCGACGCGGCTCTTATGGTTTTCGCGGCCGTCCTGTTCATCCCCCTTTCGCTCGGCGGCGCGGGCACGCCGAGCTCGTTTCTCCCCGTCCTTCCGTTCGTCGCCGTCCTCTCGGCGCGGGAGGTCGCGCGATGGCTCAGGCGTCCCGGTAAGAATCTCGCGAAGCGCCTCTGGACGCTCAATCAGGTCGCAACCGCGATCTTCTGTCTTCTTATGCTCCTCGTCGTGACGACGCCGATCAGCGTCAGGAGAACGGTCAACGATCCGATCAGGGACGTCGCGAAGATGGCCGCCCGCATCGTGCCCGCCGGAACGCGGATAGGGAACTTCGGCCAGCCATATCGCGAGCAGTGCGCGCGGATGCTCTTTTACGGCGACCGGACGCTCGAGCGCCCGCGCGCGAGCGCGGAGGAGGTCGCCGGGGCGTTGCGCGAAGATCCGGGGATGATCTTTCTGTCATCGGCCCGTGACGTCGAGATGCTTCGCTCGTCCAGGGCCTTCCCGTTCGAGATACGGGTGCTCTACGGCGCGGGCGATCTCGTGCTCTTCGGAGCGCGGGCGACCGATGCGCCGGAAACGGAGGCAAGGTAGCAGTGTTCATGAAACGGCTCCCCGCGCTTATCTTCCCGCTCATCCTGTCCGGAGCGCTCGTCGTTTCCGGCTGCGGAAAGAAGAACCTGGACGCGACGGGTCTCGTGAAGCTGACCGACAGGGTCTACGCGATGATCGCGAAAGGGCCGACGGCCGTGGAAGGTCTCGGCGCGAACAGCGGCTTCGTCGTGGGGGATAACGGCGTCCTCGTGATCGATTCGCGATATACGCCGGCGCTCGCGAACGAGCTCCTCGCGGCGATCCGGTCCGTCACGAGCGCGCCGGTCAGATACGTCGTGAATACGCACTACCATCCCGATCACGCATGGGGAAACATGGTTTTCAAGGCGCAGGGGGCCGTCATCGTGGCGCGTCCCGAAACGCGCGCCGCGCTCCTGAAGTACTCTCCCGCGTATCTCGAATTCTACAAGGAACGAAGCGCGGATACGTACGAGCTGCTCCGGGACGTGCGGATCACGGCTCCGGACACGACCTTCGGCGACGAGACCGAAATCGATCTCGGGGGCGTCAAGGTCGTGCTCCGCTCTTTCGGCCCCGCGCATACGGCGGGCGACTGCGTCGTGATCGTTCCGAAAGCCAGGATCGCGTTCGTCGGAGGTCTCTTGAGCAACGGGTATCATCCGAACATGGGGGATCCGGGCGCCGATTTCGACAACTGGATCGCGGCGCTCGACCGGCTCCGCGCTTCGAAGTTCGCGTACATCGTTCCGGGGCAAGGGAAGGTATGCGGCGGCGAAGAGCTCGCGACCGAAGCGAAATATATCACGACGCTCCGGAATCAGTGCGAGCAGGATATCCAGAGGATGGTGCCGCTCGCGCAAGCGGTCTCATCGATCGTTATGACGGGCGCCGAGGCGTATCTCCAGCCCAACCTTCTTCCGTTCAACGTGCAGGCCGTCTATCGGAGCGAGATGATGCGCGTCGTGCAGCCCGACTTCGCTCTCGCATTGCCGGAGGAGTTTCAGATCGTGGAAGGCGGCGGCGACGCGAAGCTCGGCTTCATCCGCTGGGCGGCGGCGCTGAAGGAAGGATCGCTCGAGATCGATACGCAGTGGAAAGTGACGTCGAGCCGCGAGGTGATCGTCCAGGACGTCGCGGAAGTGGTCAAGCGATACTCCGAGACGGGGGGCGTCGACATGAAGATCGAAGGATCGAAACGGATCGACGTCGGCGGCGAGAAGGCGATCGCCTCGTTCGGAAGCTGGTACTCGAAGGACGCCGCGGGACTTCCGGGAAGCGGTATCTGGACGTGGGCGCTCGTCATTCGCGGCGACAAGATCTATTCGATCAGGCTCATGACGGACGCCGGCGGCAACGGGAAGAAGGCGCTTGAGAACATGGCATACCTGGAGCAGCTGGCTTCGACGTTCCGGATCAAGCCCCGTGCTTCTTGAGCTTTCCCGCGTTCGCGAGCGCGAGAGCCATGATCGCGGTCGCGGGGAACACGCCGAGGCCTCCCCGATCGCACTCTCCCTCGGTGAAGATCCGCGCGTCGTCGATCCCGCACGCCTTTGAATTGATGAGAAACGGCACCGGGTGCCACGAGTGGGCCTTGAGGGCGCACGGCGTCGAATGATCCCCCGTCACGACGATCACGTCGGGCTTGAGATCGAGCAGGAGCGGAAGGTGTGCGTCGACCTCCTCGATGATCTTCGTCTTTCCCTCGAAGTTGCCGTCCTCGCCGAACGAATCGGTCTTCTTGACGTGTATGAAGAAGAAATCGTAGTCCTTCCCGTACACGGAACGGATCGCCTCGAACTCCTCCTTGATCGAAAAACCCGTGTCGACGAGATCCATGCCGCAAAGTTTCGCCACGCCGCGGTAGAGAGGATAGGCGGCAACGGCGGCGGGCCGGAGCATCGTCCTCTCCTGCAGCGTTTCGATCGTAGGCTTTCGCGATATGCCGCGCATGAGAACGGCGTTCGCCCTCTTCTCGTCGGCGAGAATCGCGTTGCACCGATCGACGAACTTCGCGATGATCCCGGCAGTCCGCTTCGCCTCGGGCACCCGCGCGATGGGGGGGAGCGGCGCCCTGCCCGTGAGCTGCGGGTCGGTCTCTTCGACCTCGGGAGAGAGCCGGATGCCGCTCAGGACGACCCCGAAGCGGTATTCGCGCACCGGCATAATGACGATCTTCACGCCCTCGAGTTCGGTGATCCCGTCCTGGAGCTTCGCGCAGATGCGGATGCATTCCTCGTGGGGAATGCGTCCCGCCCGCCGGTCGGTGAGGATGCCGTTCGGGTCGACCGTCGCGAGATTTCCCCGGATTGCGATGTCGTCCCGCTCGAGCTCGTAGCCCGTGCCGAGCACCTCGAGCACGCCGCGCCCGACGTCGTTCTCGCTCGCGAGCGGGTCGTATCCGAAGAGCGCGAAATGCGCGGGTCCGCTCCCCGGCGTGACGCCGTACGATATGGGCTGGCTCCTCCCGCAGAGCCCCTCGCGCGCGAGAGCGTCGAGATTCGGTTTTCGGGCCGTCTCGAGCGGCGTTTTCGGAAATTCCGCGGTCCGGATGTCTCCGAGCCCGTCCATGATCAGGAGAATGATCTTCGCGTCATTGCGGCGGAGAAGGTGGCGCAGCATCGCATGCTCCCTTTCTGAGTTAGATCCATATCAGCGAACGAGGATCATCTTGCGCGAGAGCGCGTCCTTGCCGGCCCTGAGCCGGTAAAAGTACACGCCGGCGCTCGAGCGATTTCCGCGGTCGTCGAGCCCGTTCCATTCGACGGCGCGCATCCCTCCGGCGGCGCGTCCGCTTTCGAGCCGGCGAACGAGACTCCCGGCGATGTCGTACACCTCGAGCGAGACGTCGCATTCGCCGCTCGTAAAATACCGGATGGTGGTCGACGGATTGAACGGATTGGGCTGATTCTGGTAGAGCGCGATCGGCGCCGCCGGAATCGCGACCGGGCTCGTTTCGAAAAGCGTTCTTCGCGTGCCGCCTTCGCGCGCGTCGACGCGATAGCGGTAGGTTGCCCCGGGCTCGCATGTCCCGTCGGTGAATGAGAATGCCGTTCCGTTTCCCGCGAGCGAGATCCCGGGAGCTTCGGGGAACGCGCCGGCGGCGATTTCGACGAACGCGTCCGGTTCCTCGCGCGCGCGCAGGACGTAGAATTCGATATTCGCCGCCGCTCCCGAGAGGGTCCATTCGATCTTGATCTCCGTGCCGCTCGCGGCGGCCGAATAGCTCTGCAGCAGCGTGGCCACGACCGTATGGCCCGCGGCGTCGACTCTCTGGGAGTAGATGTCGGAGTTGCCGTTGCGATCCTCTTTCCACGCGATGACCGCTCCCCCCACGCCGTCGGGGGCGAGCTGGGGAGTCGTTTGGTTCGCCGCGGCCTGACATACGGCGACGCCGTTCGCCGTCCAGGCCATGGAGCCGTTTGCGTCGATCCCCTGGGCGTACACGTCCCAGGCGGCGGCTCCGCTTCGCTCGTCCTCCCAGACCGCGACGGCTCCTTGCGATACACTCTGGACGAGCTGGACGTTGAGCTGGCGATTGGCGGCGGCGCAGACGGCGACGCCGTTCGCCGTCCACTGCGCGGTTCCGCTCGAGTTGAGCTTCTGGGCATAGACGTCCTCGACGTTGCCGGTGCGGAGATCGATCCATGCGACGATCGCCTCTCCCGCGCCGCCCTGAACGAGCCTGCAGCTCGTCTGGTTATACATCGTCGCGGAGACGATGACGCCGTTTGCGGTCCACAGGGGAGCGCCGCTCGAGGCGATCCGCTGCGCGTATACATCGTAGTCCACCGTGTTGCGGCGGTCGTTCCAGGCGATGATGGCGCCTCCCCCGCCGTCCGGGATAACCTGGGCTCCCGTCTGCTGCTGCGCGGCATTGCAGATGACGATGCCATCCGCCGTCCACTGGGCCGCGCCGGCCGCGTCGACCCTCTGCGCGTAGATATCGTTGACGCCGCCGCGATTGTCCTGCCACGAAACGATCGCGCCGCCGGCTTCGTCCGACGCGAGGGCGGGCAATACCTGGGAACCGGCCGCCGCGCATACGGCCACGCCGTTCGCCGTCCACTGGACCGCGCCGGCCGCGTCGATTCTCTGGGCGAAGATGTCATTGGTGGCGTTGCGGCGATCGGACCACGCGATGATGGCGCCGCCCGATCCGTCCGGGATGATCGAGCCCAGCGCGAGACTCGTCTTTCCCGTGCAGACGGCCACGCCCTGGGCGGTCCATTGGATATAGCCCGAGGAGTTGAGTCTTTGCGCGTAGATATCGAGCACGTTGTTGCTGCGGAAATCCTGCCATGCGACGATCGCTCCCCCCGAACCGTCGGGAACGATGAGCGGGAACGACTGGGTATTATTGGCCGTGCACACCGGCATGCCGTCCGCGAGCCACAGGACGGCCCCGTCGTCGTCAACCCGCTGGGCGTAGATATCGGTATTGACGCCGGCGCGGAGATCGCGCCAGACAATGATCGCTCCGCCCGCGTCGTCCGAGGCGATTGCGGGAGTGTCCTGAGCATTGGGCATGGTGCAGACGGCTATCCCGTCGCTCACCCAATCGGCGCGCGGCGACGGCGCGGTCGCGATCATCGCGACGGCGAAAAGCATGAAGACGATTCTGCCGTTTCTCATCATCGCTCGTCCCCCTATCGGATTAATCGAGCATGCGGGAAGATTTCTCGGGCGGATAGTATCACGTGCGATACGGCGTCAGAAGAAATAAAATGCGGACCGCCTCGGACCGCCGGGCTTGCGCGACCGGGCGGTCCCCCCGGATCGCTTCGTTTGACAATGCAGCATATATATTTTAATATTTATGGGTTATCGACCTCAAACAGAAGCGTCGTCGGAGGAGAATCTATGAACATCAATCATCTCGCCCGCTCCGTGTATGTGCCGCGTTTCACTCGCCCCGTCATTCTGGGAGCGGCGAGCGCGCTCCTGATTGCCGCCCTTTGCGCGGGATGCGGGAGGGGGGGAGGTCCCGTCGCGGGGAAGAACCCGGTCAAGAAGGTCATCAAGGTCGAAAACAACGTCGATGCGCTCAGGGCGTGGGCGGCGAACAACGCGAGGGCATCGGTTCTCGTGCATATCGATCCTTCCGACGACATGGCCATATTCCCGGCGAGCCTGATGAAGGACATGGAGAACGCGGCGGGGCACCTCAGACGCCGCAACGTGAAGGTGCTCGAGGAGATCGGGCCCCTTATCGAGCGCGGCGGCACGGTGAGCCTCGGGTACATGGCGGGCATGTATCAACGCGTGATCTGGGTCATCCCCACAATCCGTCCCGTCGGGGAGGATCCGGTCGACGTCTACAAGAAGTTCCTGATCACGCGCAGGAGATTCCCGGCGGCGGCGGTGAGCGATTTCAAGGCGGAAGGGAAATTCATCACGGGCACGATCGCCGGGATCCCGCTCACGATCACGCGTCTCGCCGATCTCACGCTCGCCGAGGGGGAGAACGCGATCATCGACATCGATCTCTCCTATTTCCCGGCGATGAAGCTCGCGAACCAGAGCTATCGTGCGGGGACGAAATCGCTCCTCGAGTTCATCAAGGAGCTCGGCACGCGGAACGTGAAAGCGAAGATCGTCACGGTGAATCTCTCGAACCAGAACAATCAGGTTCCCATGGATCTCAGATTCTACGGCGACGTGATCCGCGAAGCTCTCGCGAAGCCCGGCGATCTCGCCCCCCCCCCGCCGGAGAAGTGGCGGAGCATGATCCGGGCGGAGGATTCTCTCGGCGCGAAACGCTACGCGTCGGCCGCGGCCATCTATGACGGGATCATCGGCACGACGAAGGACGACGCGGGCCTCTATTTCTCGCTCGCGGTCGCGCGGGGCTTCGAGGACAAGGGCCCCGAATGCCGCGAGGCGCTCCTCGGCGCATACCGGCTCGACGGCGAGTATCTCAAGGGATTCTTTCAGCTCGCCCGAGTGCTCGCCGACGCCGGCAAGCTGGAAGCGGGATTCGCGATCCTCGAAACGCCCGATCTCGCGAAGATAATCGCGCCCGTCGAGTTGGATTACCAGCGCGGCGTTTTCCTCTATACGGCGCACAAGCCGTTCGACGCGGCAGCGTATCTCGCGAGAGTCGCTCAGCAGCGCCCGAAGGATTTCGGACTCTTCACGATCCTGTTCCGGGCGCACCGCGATGCGGGCAACGAGAAGGGTCAGATCGGCGCCCTCCAGAAGCTCGTCAATATCGACAATGGGAGGGTGCGGCGCGAGATGCCGTGGGTTTACGCCGATCTCGGGCAACTGTACGACCGGAACAATTACTGGGTGAATGCCTCGCAGATGTACGAGAAATACATGCAGGTGCATCCCGACGATTCCCTTTCGAAGGCGTTCAAGAAACGGATCGACTTCTGGAAAGCGAAGAAGCTTCTCAAACCGTAGGAATCCGCGGGGGGCGCTCGGGTTCGCGCCCCCCGAATTGCCCCGTTTCATTGGAACTAAATCACCGGGCTTCCGTAATCCTCACTATACACTCGTGGTAACCCTGTACACGGCGGTGAAACGGCGATGAATCAGAAGAGAAGAAGCAGAAAGCTCGTTATTTGGATAGTGGTTGCGGCGGTCGTCCTGGCGGCGGTGGCCGTTGTCGCGGTCATGAAGAAGAAGGGCTCCGCGAAGGGCGCCGCGGCCAGCGTCAAGGTCGAGCGCGGGAACGTCGTGGAGAAGGCGCTCGCCGTCGGCTCGATCGTTCCGCGGAACGAGATCTCGGTGAAATCCAAGGTCTCCGGCGTCGTGAAGCGGATCTATCGCGAGCCCGGGCAGAAGGTCGCGGCGGGAGAGGCGCTCATCGAAATCCAGCCCGATCCGACGCCGCTCGAGCTCGCGGACGCGAGACGAAGGGTCGACATGGACGATATCGCCTTCAAGAACCTCGAAAAGGCGATCGAGCGGGCGCGCGGGCTCATGACCAAGGGGCTCGTCTCGGATACGGAGTTCGAGGAGACGAAGAAGAACTACGACCAGGCGAAGCTGCAGCTCGAGATGAGCCGCGAGCGCCTCGAGCTCATAGAGAAGGGGCACGCGAGCATCGCCGGCAAGGAGATCGACGCGATCGTCAAGGCGCCGATCGCCGGTTTCATTCTCGAGAAGAACATCAACCTCGGCGATCCGGTGGTGCCGCTCACGTCGTATCAGGAGGGCACCGTCCTCATGACGCTCGCCAATATGGACAGCCTCGTTTTCAAAGGCACGGTCGACGAAATCGACGTCGGAAAGCTCTCGGTCGGCATGCCGGTGGAGATCAAGGTCGGCGCGATCCCCGGAAAGTCGATTCCCGGCAGGCTCGCGAAGATTTCGCTCAAAGCCAAAGAGGAGAACAACACCCGCATGTTCCCCGTCGAGATTTCGATCCCCGATACGAAGGTCGCGCTTCTGCGCGCCGGCTACTCCGCGAACGCCGACATCATCATCCGGCAGGTCGACAGCGTCCTCACGATACCCGAGCGCGTCGTCTACACATCGGGGGACAGCACGTGGGTCGAGGTTCCGGGCGCGAAAGGAGAGCGTCGCAAGACGGCCATCACGACGGGGCTCTCCGACGCGATCAGGATCGAAGTGAAATCCGGTCTCGCCGCGGGCCAGGAAGTCCTCGAGAAGCCGGAAAAGAAGATCTGACGATGCGGCGGCCCGGCGTCCGCGGATGCCGGCCGTGCCGCGTCGATCGATCGGGTGGTCCGCCATGGCGACGCTGAAATCGTTCCTCGTCAACGCCGCGTACGTGCTCTCCCTCTTCAGGGAGTTCTGGGGCGACATGCGCGCCCAGAAGAGACGCACGATGCTCACGATCTTCGGCATCGTGTGGGGCACGGCCGCCGTCGTTATCATGATGGCCGTCGGCACGAGCGTCAAACGCCAGAACATGACGAACTTCCGGGGGCTCGGCGACGCGATCATCCTCATATTTCCCGGCTCGACGACGAAGCCCTATCGCGGGTTCGGCGTCGACCGCCAGATCAGGCTCCAGGAATCGGACGTGGATCTCCTCAAGCAGCAGATCCCCGAGATCGACAAGATCAGCGAGGAGTACGCGAAGTACGACGGCGTGCTCCGCTACGGCACGCAGGTCAAGAGCCCCCTCATCGCCGGCGTCAAGCCCGAGTACGGCGACATCCGCAACGAGATCCCGCAGGCCGGCGGCCGCTTCATCAACGAGCAGGACATGGCGGAGAAGCGCCGCGTCATCTTCCTCGGGGATCAGGTGAGCGAGTTTCTCTTCGGGAAAGGGAACGATCCCGTCGGGAAGTTTGTCTCGTTCAACAGCGTCCCGTTCCGCGTCATCGGCGTCCTGCGCGCGAAGACGCAGAACTCGAGCTACAACCAGCGCGACACCGAGCGCGCGTTCATCCCCTCCACGACGTACGTGTCGATGTTCGGAGAGCGGTTCCTCGAGAACATGGTGGTCACGCACAAATCGGGCTGGAGCAATTCGAAAGAAGTCGTGAAGAAGATCAGAACGGTCCTCGGGGCGAGGTACGTCTTCGACCCGGAGGACGAAAACGCGATCAACATCTGGGATACGGCCGAGTTCTTCGAGATATTCATCGTCTTCTTCACCGCGTTCAATATCTTTCTCGTGACCATGGGCGCGATGACGCTCGGGGTCGGCGGGCTCGGCGTCTCGAACATCATGTACGTCGTCGTGCGCGAACGCACGCGCGAGATCGGCGTCAAACGCGCCGTGGGGGCGCGGAAGTGGGTCATCATGACGCAGTTCTTCGCCGAGACCTTCTTCATCACGTTCGTCGGGGCGGCGATCGGGTTTGCGATCGCGTGGGGAATCGTCGGCATCGCGGCGAGAATGCCCGCCTCGGCGAAGGAAGCGCTCGGCACGCCGGCGATCGACCCGCTCGTCGCGCTCGTTTCGATCGCGATCATTTCCGTCATCGCGTTTCTCGCCGGATACTTCCCGGCCCGCAAGGCGGCGAACCTCGACCCGATCGAATGCCTGAGGTACTAGCGCCATGTGGACGACGCTCATTCGCGAATTTCTCTTCGACCTCAAGACGCAGAAGACGCGCGTGTTCCTCACGACCGCGGCGATCGTCTGGGGGACGATGTCGGTCGTGCTGCTCCTGTCGTTCGGCTTCGGGCTCGAGAAGCGCCTCATGGAAGGGGCGCTCAACTACGCGGACGCGGTCGTTGACATTGACGCGGGAGAGACCTCGAAGGTCTTCGAGGGGCTCCCCATGATGCGCACGATCAGCTTCACGATGGACGACGTGAAGCTGCTCCGCGAGAATATCCCGCTCGTCGACCTCATCTCCCCGAGCTTCGGGCGGTGGGGGATGGTCGTGAGCCGCGGAGACGTCCGCACGACGACGTACGGCGAGGGTGTCGCCCCCGCATTCTACTATATGCGGCATTTCTATCAGCGCGCGGGGCGGTTCATCGACGATCGGGACATCATCGAGAAGCGCCGCGTCGTCTTTCTCGGGGACGGCATCGCCAAGGAGCTCTTCGGCTCCGACGAACCGGTCGGCGGGGTCGTCGTGATCGACGCCCTTCCCTTCACGGTCGTCGGCGTCATGGCGCAGAAGGTGCAGAGCTCGATGAGCAACGGCCCGGACGCCTATCGCGTGATCATGCCGTATTCGACCTTCATGACGGTGTACGGCCGCACGCGGCTCACCAACATGCTTATCCGTCCCGGCGACCGCGCGCGAAGCAAGGAGCTCATCCGTGACGTCCGCGACATCCTCGGCCGCAAGTACCGGTTCGATCCAACGGACGAGTACGCGATCCGGATCTCCGACAACATCGAGAACGAGAATATCGGACGGAAGATCATGCTCGGACTCAATATTTTCTTCGGTGTCATCGGATCCCTCACGCTCATCGTCGCGGGGGTCGGCGTGGCGAACATCATGTACGTCGTCATCAAGGAGCGCACGCGCGAGATCGGCATCAAGCGGGCGGTCGGCGCGCGGCGGCATCACATCATCGCGCAGTACGTCGCGGAGGCGTTTATCCTCACGGGGAGCGGCGGTCTCATCGGCGTTCTCCTCTCGGCGATCATCGTGGGCCTCGCGAGTCTGATCCCCGACACGTCGGGCCCGATGCAGTTCATGGGACACCCCATCTTCTCGAAGACCGTCGCGTTCGTCACGGTCGCCATCCTCGTCGTCATCGCGCTCCTCGCCGGCATCTTCCCCGCCCGCAAGGCGGCGGAAGTGGAACCGATGGAAGCGCTCAGGTACGAGTGACGGCCCGCCCGGTTTCCGTCTCCATCCGGGTGGGTGTGCGGTACTGAAACGTCGATCGCTCACCGCGGGGCTTTTGGCGGCCCGATGAGGGCGGAGGGGCACAGCGCCGCGACGGCGCAGTCGCCGCACTTCGGGACGGGCGCCTTGCAGACGGCGCGCCCGTGGCTCTTGAGGTAGAAGGGGAGCCGGAGCCATTCATTCCTTTCGAAAAGCCGCATCAGGTCCTGCTCGATCTTTCCGGGGTCGGTGTTCGCCGTCCATCCGAGGCGTCCCGCCACGCGGATGACGTGCGTGTCGACGACGACCCCTTCGACCTTCCCGAAGCCGTGCTGGAGAATGGCGTTCGCCGACTTGCGGGCGATGCCGGGAAGCGTGAGGAGCTCGTCCATCGTGTCGGGCACCGAGCCGCCGAAGCGCTCGACGATCGCCGCCGAGGCGCCCTTGATCGCCTTGGCCTTGTTCCGATAGAAGCCGGTTGGGCGCACCGCCCGCTCGATCGCCTCGACGGCTTCGCCCGCCAGATCCTCCGGTCGCGGATACTCTTTGAAGAGTCCGGACGTGACCTCGTTCACCTTCTCGTCGGTGCACTGCGCCGAGAGGATGGTGGCCACGAGGAGCTGGAACGGACTCTCGAATTTCAGGTAGTGCCGTGGATCGGGGTAGAGCCGCTTGAATGCGGCGAGAACGGCGAGCGCTCTTCTCGCATCCGCCTTTCCGGCGGCGCGGGCCTTCTTCGTATCGATTTTTCCGGCATCCATGGCAGGGGAAAAGCGTATACAGTAATAGACGCACAGTCAACAGAGTTGCTATTTCAACGGGCCGACCTTATATTGAGCACTATGAAAATGCTGAGGAACGCGATTCTCCAGGGTATAGCGATCGCGGCGGTGTCCGCGGTCGTCGGATTCGCCTTTAACTCGTTCTCCCGTAATGGGATAAATCCGTTCCGGGTGCCCGTGAAAGTGCCGGCCGCGACCGACAGCACCCAGGCCGGGGCCGAAGGGATACGGGTCATAGATCTGGAAGAGGCGAGACGCGTAGTTGAAAGTGGTGTAAGCGTCATCGACGCCCGCAGAAGAGACGAATACGACGAGGGACATATTCCGGGCGCCATCCTGTTCGACTATTACGACATGGGAACGTACCGGGATCGGGTTCTCCCGCTTCTCTCGAACGAGGGGGAAATCATGGTGTATTGCTCGGAGATAACCTGCGAAGATTCCGAGCTTCTCGCGAACGAGCTCTATCTGCTCGGATTCACGAAGCTGCTCGTTTTCAAGGGCGGATTCGCCGAATGGTCCGGCGCGGGGCTCCCCGTTGAAAGAGGAGATCTATGAAAATGACGTGGTCGCAGGGCGCATCCCCGGCCGCGGGAGGCCGGAACGGAAGCCACTGGATCTTCAATCCGTACCTCCTCCTCGCCTTTCGACTTCTCCTCGCCGCGATCTTCATCTACGCGGCGGTTCAGAAGATCGGGAGGCCGCACGCCTTCGCGGACGAGATCCACGGCTACGGCGTCGTCGACTACGGGCCGCCTCTCTACATCATGGCGGTCGTGCTCCCATGGATCGAGCTCCTCTGCGGGTTCTCTCTCGTGGCCGGCGTAGCCATACGGGGGGCGGCGCTCATCCTCATCGGGCTGAACGCCATGTTCCTCGTCGTCATCGCGAAGAAGACCATCGGGTATGTGAGCGACGGGACGCCCTTCATGAAGATCTATTTCGACTGCGGGTGCGGATTCGGAGCGACCTACGCGTGGAAGAAGCTCCTCGAGGACGCGGCCTATCTGATCATGTCGCTCGCGCTTTTCGCGGCGCCCCGTCATCGGTTCGTTGTGTCAATCAGAAGGAGGTCCTCGTGAGGAAGGACGCACGTCTTCTCGGTCTCATTCTTCTCATCGTTTCGGTCGGATCGGGGGCGGTTCCCGTCGCGGCCGCCGGCGGCGCGGACGCAGGCACGTGGGAGCTCGGCGTTATCCTCGGCGAGCCGACGGGGCTCAGCGCCAAGTATTGGATGACGACGAACACCGCGCTCGATTTCGGCGCCGCGTGGTCGTTCGGAAGAGAAGGCAACTTTCATCTCCACTGCGATTACCTGTATCATAACTACGAGATATTCAAGGTGGAGGAGGGAAGCCTGCCGCTCTATTTCGGAATCGGCGGCCGCGTCCGCTTCGAGGGCGATGACCCCCTGGACAAGGATCGCGGCACGCGCGTCGGGCTCAGGATGGTGCTCGGTCTCGAGTATCTCGTTGCGGCGTATCCGATGAGCATCTTCTTTGAAGTCGCCCCGATCGTCGACATCGCTCCCGCGACCGAGGGGAGCATGAACGGCGGATTGGGAATTCGCTACGTATTCTAGGAGAGGTGAGAACAGGTATGTCGGGCAAGCAGATCAGAACGGGCGGAAAGGCGCCGGTTCAGGGCTCTCCCGCGGAGCGGGCGCTGAGCTACGCCTACACGGGCTCCGAACAGCCGCTCATCGGCGAGACGATCGGACATATGTTCGAGCGCATCGCGAGAGCGCATCCCGATAACGAAGCGCTCGTCTATCTTCCCACGGGCGTCCGGTACACGTATCGCGAGTTCCATGAAATATGCCGCGCGGCGGCGAAGAGCTTCATCGCGATGGGCGTGCGCAAGGGGGATCGCGTGGCCGTATGGGCGACGAACCATCCCGAATGGGTAATCGCG
>JAPLKY010000394.1 GCA_026387805.1 Candidatus Krumholzibacteriia bacterium | reverse complement strand
GCGCTCGTCGCCGCCCGCGGTCGTCTCTCCCGCGCCCGACGGAGCCACGCCGGAACCGCCCCCGCCGCTCCCCTCCCCTTCCGCCAGGTATGCGATCTCGAAGCCTTTCTTGTACGTCTTCACCTCGACCGCATCTCCGGGAGCGAGCCGTGGAAGCTGCGCCACCTTCATGCGCGCCCCCCAGTAGATCATCGAGGCGGGGGCAAAGAGATCCCTGACGGTCGCGAGATCGATCGTCTCGACGGCACCCTCCCTCCTGAATATCCTGACGCTCTCGACGTCGATGAAGTTCGACGCGGGATCGTAGTCGAAACGGAGCGCCGCCCTCGCGAGCGCGCCCTCGTCCGTGAGTATCTTCGTGAGGGTGTGGCGGCGGTAGTGGGCGAGCCCCGACTCCTCGACCGCAACGTCGATCTTTTCGAAAACGGCGACGAAGCCGGCGTCGGGATAGTCCTTCGCCTCCCCCGCCTTCGCGACGAGTTCGCGGATCTCGTCGTCCGTCTGCGCGAAGGCGCCCGCGGCGAGAATCGCGAGCAGCGACGCAATCGCGGAAATCGTCAGCGCATGTTTCAAACGGTTGGACATCCTTCGTTGCCTCCTTCTCACCAGTACCCGATTGCCGTATAGCCGACCCAATGGCGCAGCGTCGCGATGGCCGTGACCCCGAGCCCTGTGTATGCAAGCGGAAGTTTCCGCGGCCTGAGGCTCGTGCCGTAAACGAGCATGAAACCCTCGGGCGCCTTTCCTCCCTCACGAGCGGCGAGGCGATCGAGAACGCTCAGCCCGAAAGGTATCGAGTAGACCCCGCACCACGTTATCTTGTACGGCTGCTGAAAATCGCTGTTCTCGACCTTATCTCTAAAAATGCCGATCCTGTCGCGCGAGAGCGTCCCCGCGAGGGAAGACCGGATGACGTCCCGATCCTGTGCGATGCCCTTCTCGTAACCGTCCTCGCCGGTGCCGAAGGGTGCGTAGTTGCGCCCTCCCCATTCCTCGTCGCCGTAATGGACGCAGTCGGCGGAAACGAGAATCGCAACGTCCTCTCCCAGCTTCCAGTTGTTTCGCTTCATGATATTCGAAATCGCCGCGGCGAGCGCGTCGGCCGCCGCATCGAAATTATCGCCGTTCATCCGCGTCACGAGAATCGGCACGATCTCGACATTCGGCAGGTAATGCTGGAGAATCGGGACGAACCCCTCGAGCGAGTGCTCCTCGGAATGGATCGTGTCATTCACGAGAACGAGGCCGGCCGGAAGGGCCGCGACGATCTCCTCCCGCATCGATGAGACGGGGCAGTTCCCGTAAGCGCTCTTCCACGCCGAGAAATCGTCGAATATGAGCTTGTCCTGGATGCCGCGGCGGCGCGCCGTGTGCGAAACGCCGAAGAGGATCACGCGGGGCGCCCTGACCTCGCGCATGACGTGGACGTATCCGCGCCCGGCGTAGAGGTAATCGTCGTGCGGACATATGGCGCCGATCATAGAGCCCTTTGTCATCAGCGGAAAGCCTGCGGCGTTCGCGGCATAGCGCGATGCCTCGAGGGAATCGACGAGCCTCACGAGCGCCTCCACCTGATCCGGCCTCGTGGCGTAGCCGATCGTGTCCTTCTGAATCCGTATCGGGGAAAGTGGCGCGGCATCCGGCGTTGATCCCGAGATCAAAGCGCCGATCATGAATGGAAGAAACGCGAGAATGAGAACCGTCGAATGCGATCGCTTCATAGGGAACCTCCCTCGCGCGGCTGGGATACAAGAAGCATCGACTATAGCCGATGCCCGGCGAAGAGTCCAGAGCCGGATTGTTGCGGAACGGCGCGATTGCGTGTATATTATTTCGGCCATGGATACAAAAGAGAAAAAGATACTCGGCTCCGTATCGATCTTCCATCTCTTCAACGACGCCTCGGTTGTCGCGCTCCCGACGATCTATCCGATACTCTATACCCAGGGCTATCTCATCAAGCGCTACTCCGACATCGGCACGATGATGTTCATCGGGCTCATTGTAGCGGTGTTCTGCCATTTCATTGTCGGACACTGGGCGAAAGGGCGACACTACCGCCTGCTGCTCGTCCTCGACGATCTCGCCGTCGGCCTTTTTCTCCTTCTCACGCCGCTCGCGAAGCATTACCTCATGCTCATCTTCCTCTACGTCGGGGTGAGGATCGGATCGAGCATCTATCATCCCGTGGGGATATCGTGGATCACGCACGTGTTCCGCGGCAAGAACTTCGACCGGGCGATGGGATTCCAGAGCGCCTTCGGGGATTTCGGAGTGCTCGCGGCGTTTCTCGGAACGGGATACCTTGCGCAGCGCTACGGCTGGACGAATCCGCTCTACATTTGGGGAGTTCTCTGCATCGCGGCCGCGCTCGCGGGCCTCGTCATGTCGCGCGGGACGGACGGCGCCGATGGCAACACAAAAGAGGACGAAGAGCCGGTTTCCTGGCGGGAAACGTTCCGCGATCAGCGGTACCTGATCCTCCCCGCCCTCCTCAGCGGCATCTCCTGGGGCGTCACGCTCGCCTACGGGCCGAGCCTTCTCAACCACAAGCTCGGCGCTTCGATGTCGCTCACGGGGATCGTTCTCGGATGCTGGATCGCGGCGGGCACGATCGCCTCTTTGATGTACGGAAAGGTCGCCGCGCGGGTTGGGCGCTACGGCGCGATCATCGTCGGCTGCGCGTTGACGGCCGTCACAACGTGCATCATTGGTTTCAGCACGAACCTCATCCTCACCGCCGTTCTCATGGCGGCGTTCGGCTGGTCGCTCTTTCTCACTTTCCCCGCGCTT
>JAPLKY010000206.1 GCA_026387805.1 Candidatus Krumholzibacteriia bacterium | reverse complement strand
GTACGGTCTCTTCTTCGACGACATCGTGGGCGGAATCACCATGACCGGGCGCACGATGCCGAACGCCTTCAACGTCGTCCCGACGCTCGTATATCGCATCTTCCCCGACGGCCGAGAGGAGCTCGTGCGCGGCGTCGATCTCATCGGCACGCCGCTTACCGCGTTCAGCCGTATCGCGGCGGGCGACGACGAACTCGCGGTCTTCAACGGCACCTGCGGCGCCGAGTCGGGCGGGGTGCCGACCTCCTGCGTCTCCCCCGCGATCCTCGTGGATCAGATAGAGGTGCAGAAGAAAGAGAAATCGCAAGAGCGGCCGCCGCTTCTTCCCGCGCCAGAGCGCGGCACCCTGGGCCGATAGGAGGATCGAATATGTACCGCATTCATAGTATTCTTCTCGTCCTGCTCTTCCTCGCGGGCCCCGGGCATGGCGCCGAGCCGGACGGGATCATGCAGGCAATGAAAGACGAGATGGCTCGATCGATGCAGAGCCTGCGCGTGGAAAACCTCGAGAAACCGTACTTCATCGCGTTCCGCATCGATGAAACGATCGCGATCCGCGCGGAGGCCACCTTCGGCAGCCTGGTCACGAGCAGCGAGACGAAGAAACGAAATCTCAAGGTCGAGGTGCGGATCGGGGACGCGGCGCTGGACAACACCAACTATTTCTCTCTCCAGTTTGATCAGGGCACGTTGTTCGGCATGGGCGAATCAAACGATATTCCCCTCGACGACAGCTACCGGGAGATCAAGCGCAAGCTCTGGCTGGCCACGGACGCGGCGTACAAGCAAGCCCTCGAGAAGCTCTCGAAGAAGAGAGCGGCCTTGGAGAACAAGACCCGGACGGAGGAGTTGAGCGATTTTGCCCCGGCGGAGCCCGCCGCGGTCTTCGATGCCCCCGCAGGCCCGCCGCCGGATCTCGCGCAGGCCGGCGCTCTCGTAAAGGAGCTCTCGATTCTCTTCCGGGAGATGCCGGAGGTTTCCTCCTCGAGCGTGAGCCTGTACGGCACGACCGTGCTCACGCGTTACGTCAACAGCGAGGGGACCGAATTCAAGCGGAGCGATCCCGGGGTAAGCCTCCTCGCGCGCGCCGAAGGGTACGCTCCGGACGGACTCCCGGTTCGGGATTTCGCCGCCTTCTTCGGCCGCACGATGGGAGATCTTCCCCCGAAGGAGAAGCTCGCCGGGGAAGTTCGAGCGGTCGGCGTCCGCATGAAGGAGATGAGCGCCGGGCAGATCCTCGAAACGTACAACGGCCCCGTTCTCTTCGAGGGTCAGGCGGCGGCCGAGCTCCTCGCCCAGGTCTTCTTGCCGCGCCTCATTGCATCCCGGCAGATGGTCACGGATAATGCTCAGATGGAAATGTTCCTCCGGAGACAGGGGAGCAGCATGGCCGATAAGATCGGAGCGCGGGTCCTTCCCGTTTTCATGAAGCTCGAGGACGATCCGGCGCTCGATCGCGTCGGGTCGGCGCGGCTCCTCGGGGGTTATTCCATCGATGACGACGGAGTGCCCGCGGGCAGAACGGTTCTCGTTGAAGGGGGAATGTTGAAGGCCCTTCTCGGCACCCGCAATCCGGCGCGCGGGGCTCTGAAAAGCACGGGGAACCGGCGCGGCGAAGGGGCCTCGCCGACGAACGTCATCCTGACCGCGCAGGGCGGGCTGAAGGAGAAGAAGCTCCGCGAGAGGCTCGTTTCCCTCGTCAAGGAACGTGGGCTCGAATACGGAATCATTGTGCGCCGCATGGGGAATCCTTACCTGATCCCCGCCTCCAGCGATCTCATGAGCTCCGCGATGCGGATCATGGGAGGGGGCGGACAGAGCCCGGGTCTCGAATCGGCACTGGCCGCGTACAGGATCTACCCGGACGGTCGGGAGGAAGTCGTGCGGAACGTAGCCTTCGACGATGTCGACGTTTCATCCTTCAGAGATATTGTAGCCGCCTCCGATGCGTCGTCGTCGGTCACGCTCCCCTACACGCGGGAGGGGATGTCCGCCATAGCCGAGAGACTCGCGGCGATATTCGGCTCGGCAAGCGCCAGCGCCCCCGTCATTACCGTAGTGACGCCGGATTTGCTCTTCGAGGAGATCACGCTCAAGAGGCCCGGCGACGACGTGCCGAAACCGCCCGTCGCCGAGCATCCGTACTTCGCGCGATAGCGAGGATGGGAGAGCGCGGGGGAATGGATGACGAAGCGCGGCAATGAAAAAAGGCGCCCGCGATCGGGCGCCTTTCGTTTTGGCCGCGGATTGCACGCGGCCGGGCTCTCTGGAGGCAGGCCAGAGATCTACTTCACCTTCACTTCGATCTGTTTCGGCTGCGCCTTCTCGGTCTTCGGGATCTCGAGCGTGAGGACCCCGTCCTTGAACTCGGCGACGATGCCGTCCTGGTTGACGTTCTCGGGAAGCGTGAAGGTTCGGACGAACTCGCCGTAATACCGCTCGCAGAGACGGTAGTTCTTGTCCTTCTTTTCATCTTCGAGCTTCTTCTCGCCCCTGAGGGTGAGCGTGTTGTCCTGGATCTCGATCTTGATGTCTTCCTTCTTCAAGCCGGGAAGGTCGGCGACGAGCTCGTAGCCGCCGTCTTGCTCGACGATGTCGACACGAGGAGCCCAGCGGATGAACCTGGTTTCCTCCCCGCGCTTGTCCACGCCGAAGAAATCGCCCAGCAGCATGTTCATCTCATCCTGAAGCCCCAGCATATCCCTGACGGGATTACATCTTACGATAGCCATTTCGGACACCTCCCGTTTGGACTGTTTCACGACCTTTTCTCGCTGACTCCGTTTCTGTGCAATCGCTATCGCAGGAGCCGTGCCAAGACCAAGCGCGCCGCCAACACATTCATATATAATTACTTATAGGTATTGTGGAAAAACGCGGTCGACACGGAAGACCAGAGTTGCTGACAGAATGCGCCACCGGAGCCAGAGAACGGCGGAAAATATGCCAATATGGCAGTGCGCATATGGCCGAAAATGTGTGGCGAAATGACAGCTCGCGGAGCGATGGAGGAGCATCCTCATCGGCGCTTCATCCGTAAAATGGAGAGGAGCTCTCGGGCGGACCTTGTGTTGAGGATATTTGCCTTTGTGAGCCAGCCGCGTCGGGCCGTGCCGATGCCGTAGAGCATGTAGTCGAGCTCGGAGAGAACGTGGGTGTCGGTCCCGATGCCGATCATGACGCCCGCCGCGGCGGCCGCCCGGCAGTTCGCCGCATCGAGATCGAGGCGCGCGGGATGAGCGTTGATCTCGATCGCCGTGCCCGTTCTCGCAGCGGCGCGGATGACCTCCTGCATGTCGATCTCGAATGCGTCGCGCATGCCGATGAGACGCCCCGTCGGATGGGCGAGAACGCTCGCGTATGGATTCTCCATCGCGCGAACGACGCGCTTCGTCATGGCGTCGCTCCCCATCTTGAATTTCGAATGAATCGCGACGTAGACGATATCGAGGCGCGCGAGCAGAGCTTCGTCCATATCGAGCGAGCCGTCGGGGAGGATATCGACCTCGCTTCCCTTGAGGAGCTTGAAGCCCCTGAGCCTCGCGTTGATCGAATCGATCTCGGCGAGCTGCTTTCGGAGGCGCTCCGGGGAGAGTCCATTCGCGATATGGAGACTTCGCGAATGATCGGTGACGAGAATATATGAGTAACCTTTCTTTCTTCCCGCGGCGGCGATCTCCTCGAGCGTCGCGGCGCCGTCGCTGTAGCTCGAATGGCAGTGGAGATCGCCCCTGATATCTTCTATCTCGACGAGATCGGGGAGCGTTCCCGCGCGGGCCGCCTCGATCTCTCCCGAGTCCTCGCGAATCTCCGGCGGGATATAGGGGAGACCGAGCGCTCGATATACGTCCTCCTCGGTTTTTCCCGCAACGCGAAGCTCTTTCTTATAAACGCCGTATTCGCTCAGCTTCATACCATTTTGAATGGCGATCTCGCGGAGCCTGATGTTGTGCTCCTTTGAGCCCGTGAAATAGTTGAGCGCCGAGCCGTATGATGCCGCTTCGACGACGCGGAGATCGGCCTGAATCTTGTCCTTTGTGACGATGCTGCCCTTTGTGGAGCCTTCCGCGAGGATGCGGGCGACGTCGTCGAGATGCGTGAAGTGCGCGATGACCTTTTCGGGAGAGCGGGACGTTACGAGGATATCGATATCGCCGACGGTCTCGCGAAAGCGGCGGAGGCTTCCGGCGATGGAGATCTTTTGCACTTCGGGGAGCTCGGCGAGGGCGTCGACGATCCGCTCGGCGAGAGGGAGCGCGACGCCTATCGGCGTGCGTGCGCTCGCGCGGCTCAGGAACTCGAGGCCCTTGAGGATATTCTCCTCGGTTTTCGCCTTCATCTTCGGGAGTTCCCGGATGCGATGCTCGAGAGCGGCATGCTTGAGCTCTTCGAGCGAGTTGATCCCGAGCTCGGCCTGCAGGCGCACGGCGGTCTTCGGCCCGATGCCGGGAATACGCAGCATATCGAGGAGCACCTGAGGCATTTCCTTGCGAAGCTCGTTCAGATAGTCGATCTCGCCGGACTCGAGATACTCACCAATCTTCGCCGCGAGGTCCTTGCCGATGCCGGGAAGATCGAGGAGCGTGCCCTCGGCGGCACTATCCTCGATCGGGCGCGAGAGGCCCTCGATATTCTGCGCGCCGCGGCGGTATGCGTTCACGCGGAAGACGTTCTCGGCGCGAAGCTCGAGAATGTCGGCGATTTCGTTGAAGAGGTCGGCGATTTCCCTGTTCTTCATACGCCCTCGATTCTAGCACAGGCAAGCGCCGCGGCAAAGCACTCGAACATCGGGGATGACCGCGGCGAGGGCAAGATAATCGCTTTCTTGCGGCGCGGGGAGTGCGCTATTATTCGCGCATGAGGCAGGAGGCGAGAACCTCGGAGCTTCAGATCGAGGCCCGAGCGCAGGGTACGAAATATGGAATATGACAAGGAGCGGAACGGATGAATCTCACGGGCATTGGCCGGCGAATCGCGGCCGGGCTTCTGGTTGCGGCATGCGGGGCTCTTCTGTTCGGGGGCCTCTCCGGCTGCGGCGGGAAGAAACAGCAGGGATTCGCGGGGTCCGGGACGCTCGAGGCGACCGAGGTCACGGTCGCGGCGCAGACGGCCGGGCAGATTCTCCGGCTCGCGAAGGACGAAGGGGACGCCGTCGCGGCCGGCGATACGCTCGCGCTGATCGACGTCGAGAAGCTCATGCTCCAGCGCCGGCAGCTCCTCGCGAGCGTCGAGGAGATACGGGCGAACCGGAAGCCCGTCGCCGAAACGGTGAGGCAGGCCGCCGACAATCTCGAGAATATCGAGAAGAGCTACCGGCGCATCTCGGCGCTCTTCGAACAGGGCACGGCCACGCAGCAGCAATACGACGACGCCAACACAAAATACCGCGTGGCGCAGAGCCAGCTCGAATCGGCAAAGGCGCAGGGCGCGACGCTCGACGCCCGCGAGGAGACGGTCCGCGCTTCGATCGCGCTCCTCGACAGACAGATCCGAGACGGCGCCGTGATCGCTCCGCTCGCGGGCGTCGTCACGGAGAAGTACGTCGAGTCCGGGGAAGTCGTGGCGACGGGGAGCGCCGTCTTCAAGATCGCCGACACGAAGAGGTTCTGGATCAAGGTATACGTGTCTGAAAGGGACCTCGGGCTCTTCGCCGTCGGGAGCGCCGCGGAGGTGCGCGTCGACGCTCATCCGGAGCCGCTCGCCGGGGAGGTCTCGTGGGTTTCCCCCGAAGCGGAGTTCACGCCGAAGAACGTCGAGACGAAGGACGCGCGCGCGGAGCTCGTCTACGCGGTCAAGGTCTCGATCGAGAATCCCCCCGGCGTGCTCAAGATCGGCATGCCCGCCGAGGTGCACCTCAAATGAACGACCCCGCCATCCGGGTCGAAGGCATCTCGAAAAGCCACGGCGCCGCGGTCGCGCTCTCATCGGTGAGCTTCGCCGTCGAGCGCGGCGAGATGTTCGGGCTCATCGGGCCCGACGGCGCGGGCAAAACGACGCTCATGCGCATCCTCACGTCCCTCATCGATGCCGATGAGGGAGAGGCGTGGGTGCTCGGCTTCCCGGTGCGCTCCGGGGCCGCGCGCGTGCGGGAAGCAATCGGCTATATGCCGCAGCATTTCTCCCTCTATTCGGACCTCACCGTCGCCGAGAACATCAGATTCTTCGCCGATCTCTTCGGAGTCGCGAAGGAGGCGCGCGTCGCGAGAACCGAGGAGCTCCTCGACTTCAGCCGCCTCGGTCCCTTCGTGAAGCGGCGCGCGGGGGCGCTCTCCGGCGGGATGAAGCAGAAGCTCGCCCTCTCGTGCGCGCTCGTCCATACACCTCGGGTTCTCGTCCTCGACGAGCCGACGACGGGAGTGGACCCCGTGTCGCGCCGCGATTTCTGGGATATGCTCGAAAGGCTGCGCGCGCAGGGCGTGACGGTCGTCGTCTCGACGCCGTATATGAACGAAGCCTCGCTCTGCCGGCACATGGTGTTCATTCACAAGGGCAGGATTCTCGCCTCGGGAACCGTCGGCGAGATCACGGCGCTCTTCCGCGGAACGGTGTTCTCGGTCGAGGGGCCGAATCTCCAGGCTATATCGACGCGGCTCAAGAACGCGGTTGAGCCCGAGCTCGTGAGAATCCTCGGCGACGCCGTCCAGGTGCTCGCGCTTGGGCGTAGCCGGGAGGAGGTCGGCGCCCTTCTCGAAACGATGCGGCAGGGCGGCGTCGTGTCGCATAGCCGGGAGATACCCCCCGGCGTCGAAGATACGTTCGTCTCTCTCATGCGGGAGTGAGCATGAACGAGCGCTCCGTCGTCGTGAAGAATCTCGCGAAAAGCTTCGGCGATTTCGTCGCGGTCGATCGCGTCTCCTTCGAGGTCCGCGCGGGGGAGATCTTCGGCCTCCTCGGCGCGAACGGCGCGGGGAAGACGACGACGATCCGGATGCTCACGGGGCTGCTCCGCCCTACTTCCGGCGGCGGCACGGTCGGCGGCTGGGACATAAACGCGCAGTTCGAGATGATCAAGAAGAGCATCGGCTACATGTCCCAGCGATTCTCCCTCTACAACGACCTCACCGTGAAGGAGAACCTGCAGTTCTTCGGAGGCGTCTACGGCCTGGGCCGCGCCCGGGTCGAGGAGCGGACGGCCGAGCTGGACGAGGCGTTGGGTCTCGGGGAATGGCTCGACCGGCGCACCGCGGCGCTCCCCCTTGGCTTCAAGCAGAGGCTCGCGCTCGGCGCCGCGATCCTGCACAAGCCGGCGATCGTCTTTCTCGACGAGCCGACCTCGGGGGTCGATCCGATCGCGCGCCGCCGATTCTGGGAGCTCATCAACGCTCTCGCTGCGGATGGCGTGACGATCATCGTGACGACGCACTACATGGACGAGGCGGAGTACTGCAACCGGCTCTGCGTCATGCATGCGGCGAAGATCGTGAGCCTCGGCTCGCCGGCCGAGCTCAAGGCGCGCCACGGCGCGCATTCGATCGAGGACGTGTTCATTCAGCTCGTGAGGGGCGCATGATGGGTTCACGGATACCGCCGCTCGCGCGGAAAGAGTTCAAGCACATCCTCCGCGACCCGCGATCGCTCTGGATCATCTTCATGCTGCCGAACGTGATGATGTTCCTCTTCGGCTACGCGATCGATCTCGATCTGAAAGACGTCCGCCTCGGCGTCTGCGACCTGAGCCGCACGCCCCAGAGTCGGGAGCTCGTCGCGGCGATCGACGCGTCGAGCTACTTCTCCGTCGTCGCCCGCTGCGAGAATCCTGAGGAAACGGAGCGCCTGTTCGAGCGGCGCGTGATCCGCGCGGGGGTGATCATTCCCCGGGACTTCGCGAGAGAGCTCGAGCGCGAGCGTCGCGCCACGGTGGGAATCGTCATCGACGGAAGCGACGCGAACAGCGCCTCGATCGTGCAGAACTATCTCGAGGCGTTCATCGCGACGCATTCGGCCGGGGCCGGGGGCGCGGGAGAGGGCCGGGCCGCCGCGGGCGCGCAGGGCGCCGGCGCCGCGCCGCTCATCGCGGCGAGGCCGGTCGTGTTCTACAACCGCACGCTCGATTCGACCAACTTCATCGTGCCGGGGCTCGTCGCGATCGTCATGATGATGCTCGGGGCGCTGCTGACGTCCGTCACGATCGCGCGCGAAAAAGAAACGGGGACGATGGAGCAGATCCTCGTGAGCCCGATTCGTCCGTTCGAGGTGATCGCGGGGAAGACGCTCCCGTATCTCGTGCTCGCGTTCTCGATCGCGATGATGATCGTGGCGGTAGGGCACTTCTGGTTCAAGGTGCCCTTCACGGGCTCGGCAGCCGCCCTGATGCTCTACTGTCTTCTTTACCTATTCACCGCGCTCGCGCTCGGCATCCTCATATCGACGCTCGTCTCGACGCAGCAGGTCGCCATGATGCTCTCCCTGATGCTCACGCTCCTTCCGACGATCATGCTCTCGGGATTCATCTTCCCGATAGCGAGCATTCCACGCGTGCTCCAGCTCGTGTCGCTCGTTCTTCCCGCGACGCATTTCCTCGTCATCATCAGAGGGGTGATGCTCAAGGGGAGCACGCTCCCGGATCTCTGGATGCACGGCGCGGCGCTCGTCGGCATCGGCCTCATTCTCATGATTCTCGCGGTGAAGCGGTTCAGCCTGAAGCTCGGCGCGAAGGGGGGGCGCGCTTGAAAGGCGTTCTCCATCTCGTGCGCAAGGAGCTCCGGCAGGTCTTCCGGGACCCGATGATGCTGCGCATCGTTTTTCTCATGCCGATCTTGCAGCTCTTCATCCTCGGATACGCGGTGACCTTCGACGTCAAGAACGTGGCGCTGCTCATGATCGACCGCGACGCGACGAGCGCGAGCCGCGGGCTCGTCGATCGCTTCGCGCACAACGAGCACTTCGTCGTGAAGCGGATAGCCGACCCGGGAAAGGGAATCGAGGGGTACCTGCGACGCGGCGAGGCGGTGCTCGCGGTCGTCATTCCGAAGCACTTCGGGCGGAGCCTGGAGACAGGAAAGCCGACCGAGGTGGAGATCCTTCTCGACGGGCAGAATTCGAACACGGCCGGGATCGCGCTCGGCTACTGCAGCAGGATACTCTACCGGTTCGCGAGCGATCGGGCGACCGAAGGGTTCGCCCGCTCGCCTTCGATCTCCCGCGCCATGCGCTTCATCGAGCCGGAGACGCGCATCTGGTACAACCCCGAGCTCAAGAGCGTCTATTTCATGATCCCGGGAATCATCGCGATACTTCTCACGATCATCACGATGCTGCTCACGGGACTCGCCATCGTCAAGGAGCGGGAATCGGGGACTCTCGAGCAGCTCCTCGTGACGCCGCTCAAGCCCTGGCAGATCATCGCCGGAAAGACGATCCCCTTCGCCATGCTCGGCATCGCCGAGATGGCGCTCGCGACGACGGTGGGCGTTCTCTGGTTCCACATTCCGATCGTCGGTAACGTCGCCCTTCTCGCGCTCCTCGCATTCACCTTCATCCTTGCCACCCTCGGCCTCGGCGTCCTCATCTCGACCCTGGCCGGCACGCAGCAGCAGGCGCTTTTCATCACGTGGTTCTTCCTTCAGATATTCATCCTGCTCAGCGGCCTCTTCTATCCGATCGAGAACATGCCCCGCGCCGTGCAGATGATCACGGTCATCAATCCGCTGCGCTACTTCATCGCGATCAACCGCGAGATCTTCCTCAAAGGGGGAGGGCTCGGCGTCCTCTGGCCGGAGCTGCGAGCGCTGCTCATCATCGGCGTCTGCGTGTTCGGGTTTGCGACCTTGCGGTTCCACAAGAGGGCGTCATAGGAGCCGCTTGGGGCAGTACTTTTAGCCCCCACATTTGCGGTCGCTTTGAAATCCCGCATTTCCATTGAAGCTCAGGTTAAGTTGTCCTGGGTCTCTCTCTGGGGAGCTCATCGAATCAGATATCAAGAGGTGGTGGTTCTTTGTGCGGCTCCGAAATGGCAAGGCAATAACCGTTACTGAGCGAAGAAAGTCACATTCTCATTGAATGCCAGTACGTTGAACCTATGCGAGTAGAGGAGGTTCGCTGAAAAGAGAATGTCAGTCGGGCATAAAGATAAGAAGGAGGTGTGCAGCATGTTAGATCTGAGAAGAATTGTCGGTCTTCTCGGCCTTGCTATCTTTGCCAGCTCAGCTTTCGCGGCCGAAGAAAGGATAGGAAGTTGCGGCCTGAATGGAGAGGGTAATTGCCCCGCAGCGGGTGGGGATATCAGGCTCTATGGGTCGCTCGGGCAAGCAATCGCCAGCACAAGCACGGGATCCCGATCGATCCAATTTGCAGGATTCTGGAATCCTCGGCTGCAGACGGCAACAACCGATGTGGAGCTTACTGCGCCGAGGGTGTTCTGCCTTCGGTAGAATTTCCCGAATCCATTTAATCCCAGCACGAAAATTCAATATAGCCTTGCGGAACGATCCAGGGTCGTCATTGCGATCTTCAATGTCGCCGGCCAGCGGGCAAAGCTCCTGCGGGATTCCGCAGAAGAAGCTGGAGAGAGAAGCGTTCAGGGGGACGGCAGGGATTCGCACGGAGTCAGTGTTTCCTCGGGGGATCTATTTCTGTGAAATGCGCGCGGGCAAGTTTATCGGTCATCGGAAGATGATTCTTCTGCGTCTAGCTTTGGTGAAAGCGTTTGATCAAATTGAAGTTGGCTGCTATGGACCAAAGAAGGAGGAGGTCATGAAGCGGATACTCTTCATTATGGTAGCGCTGACGGTAACAGCGAGTTCTTTCAGCTGGGCAGCGAGTATTCCAAAAACGTTGAACTACCAAGGGCAGCACAACATCATTAGAGCTGCTCCCGAGACTGGCGTCAAGTTCGTTGGTGCGAGCGATGGCGGCGATGGCACCCCCGACAATCCCTACCAAAACATAGAGGAAGCAATATTAAAAGCAGCGAGCGGAACAACGCTCATTTTCAAGCCGGGGTCGACGAACTACTTTTCCGCAAGCGAGCTTATCCTCAAGCGGCCTATGGTGTTGAAGGGAAAGGAAATCACCATCAGATACTAGCAGGCTTTCACGGTAGTTCTCCGGGTTCATAGCCTCGCCGAGGAGAACGGATCTCCACGCCGAGGCTATGAACCTCACTTTGGTTGCGTCACACACGAACGTTTTCCCCCATCAAAGCCGCCTCCATCGGTTCTTGATCCTAACGCGACTCTGATTTGATTGTGCTCGAATTTCTTTCTCCGAAACCCCCCGCTTATGATCGTTATCTAAGGCAGAGGGAGAGCAATTCTTGATTAGCGGTCCAGTCAATTCGAGGGAGGCTGTTATGAATTTGAGGATTTCTAGGATCATCCTTCTGGCAAGCGCGGCGATAGTCATGGCAACCCAATCAGCATATTCGCTCATGGTGAAGGTTCCGGAGGCGCAACTGATAAAGAGATCCAGCGGGATTGTCATCGGCAAGGTGATCGGGAAGCAATGCTACTGGAGCGAAGACGGGGCGCTCATTTTCACCGACTATACCGTTCAAATCAACAAGTGCATTAAGGGCGACCCACAAGTGACTCTCGTTAAAATTACAGTGGTCGGCGGGCATATTGGAGATATTGGGTTGATCGTGAGCGATGTACCGACCTTTGAACTTGGCGAAGAAGTGCTGCTCTATCTTGAAACACAAGCAAACGGGAAGGTCGGGGTCAAGCACGGGGCCCAGGGCAAGTACTCAATTGTACATGATGTCATTCAGGAATCAGGCGAAAGCGTCCGGGCATATATGGCGCGAGTCAAGATAATGACAAAGGAATAGGAGGAGAGATAATATGGATACGAATTTCGCGAAAGCGGTACTTGCTCTGATACTCTTGGTGATATTGGGCCAGCTTTACGGGTGCTCTGAACCGGAAAACAGGGATCCTGTCGCCAAGTTCAGTTACTCGACCCCTACATATATTAATGAGGACATATTATTTAATTCGTCACCCTCGAGTGATCCGGATGGTCGCATAGCAAGAGTTCAGTGGAAATTCGACGACGGGAGCGCGTCGAGCGATGCCTCGGTTGTTAAGAGAATCGGACGCCTCGGCAACTTTGCCGTGAGCCTCACAGTGACAGACGACGATGGAGCTTCTGCGACAGCCAGGGCAGTCATTCCCGTTAGCGAGAGGGCGTGCAATAGCAATTCGAGTTGTTGGCGGGCCCTGCCGAAGATCTGGGCTAAAGTAGCAGGCATCAAATGGGTCAATATTGCGATGGCTCCGAGCTTCAAGAATCTCGATCCTGGCTGGACAAGCATATCGAACAATACCGCCATACGCGCAATGAGCGAATGGCATTGGAATAGCTGCGCCAAGATTGGATTTAGCTACGATTTGAACCTCAGAAGCGTGGGCAGAGCCCGCGATGGGTATAATGCAGTCTACGCGGCTCCAATCGATGAATTCGGCGGGATTCTAGCGCAGACTTACACGTGGCATTCCGGGGAATACGTGACGGAGGTTGATGTGACGGTTGACTCTGGGGAACCATGGGGCATAAATGGTGAGAGCAATAAGTTCGATTTGCAATCCGTGTTAACGCATGAGTTCGGGCATGTGTGGGGCCTCGATGATTTGACGGACCCTTCGTGCATGACAGAAACGATGTTCTGGAGCACTGATCTCGGCGCGACATTCAGACGGACCATGTCCTGCGGCGATAAGAGGGGGGTACAAACCATATATGGGTATGAGTGCAGGAATCTGATGGATCCATCCGATATTCTTGCGGGTGCAGAACCGCCGTGCCCAATGAACATCGTTTCCGGCGAAGAGTGACGAAATACCGGCGGGTTATCGAAGCAGAATCTCTCCCGGAGAACAGGCAAGCAAAATCAGTTCTGCAAATCTGTTTGCCGTTTTGCTCGCTTTTCATGCTTGCTGATCAATCGCCGCTCAGCGAGCAATGATCACCTTCTTAACGGTTTTGAAATCGTCCCTTCGTAACTCTACGAAATAAACCCCGCTGGCCAAGCGAGCCGAATTCGGCGATCTTCCTTCCCACATGATGGAGTGCTTACCTGGGGGGAAGTTGGAATCCGCCAGAGTTGCAACCTTGCTGCCCCGTATATCATAGACATCGACGCGGATTTTGGCCTCTTTTGAGAGGAAAAAATCTATCCTCGTGCTCGAGCTGAATGGATTCGGCTGCGCATTCCAGAGAAATGCCGGCACGCGGTTTGAGGCGATATATTCTTCATCAGTGCCCGTAGTGCAGTTGACTCGTCGATAAACTGCATACAGGATCCAATCTCCGGTAGCGCCCGCGGCACACGCATTCATCCAGCCGTCAGGTATAGCATAGATTACATTCTTGCCGGTCTGACAACCATTACCGTCGTGTACCATGCTGGGAGCGAAGGGATCCCCTGCATTCGTGTTAAAGAACTGAAGCGTAACAGTGAACGGCCCAGAATCGACAATGACCTTGCCGAGTTGGCTTTCGAGATTGAATTCGTTTATCGCCCCATCAGTGAGATAGGGACCCTCGAGGGAATAAAGGCGCGCGCCAGGATTCGGAAGCCCCGCTTCATAGATATGTATTGCCTCTTCGACTTGCCGCGGTGCTCCGCCGAATTGAGAGCTCCATCCGAGTCCAATACGAAGGACTTGAATGGGGTAATGCTCGGCAGGGGCATTAAGCACGGCACCCGCTTCTTCCCCTGCAACAAAACATGGACAGACGATGGAACCGGTGCCCGTGTAATTCTTCAAAGGAGATTCCTCAGGACATTCTTGGGCAGCCAGATTTGAGCTGAGAATAAGTATCGCCAGACCGATGGCACGGAACAAGAACTTACTGCTCATTCGAACTCACCTCGCTAACGCTTTTCTAATTAGCATATCAATGTGGTCTTTTCCCCCGTGCGTCTGGGGGTTATTATAGCGCATCTTTGGGCATGAGAACTATAAAAAACCGGCGATGACAGTGTGTTTTCCCTCTAGAAACCGGGCCGATTCTTGGGAATCGACCCGGTTTGTGATCGTGCTCTCGCGGTGCAGCAGATCCCTATGATCAATAGCCAACGCGGATACCCCGCGTGAGAGAATCATCGGATTCGTATGTTTCACGAACCGCGCAATATGCATCCGCGCAACCGGTCAATGTCAAATATGACCTTTTGCCACTTTGGGCCCAACGTAACCGGGTCCACAGATGATAATCTTGCGGCACGTTGCGGGAGACAGGCCGGAAGCGGTATTGGTTGCTCGCCAGAGCCCCGTACATGGAGATGGTCGGTGTTCCCCATCCATTTATGCTCATATTCAATGCGGCACTTCTGGATATGCAATGCCATTGAAGCATGCTCTTCCTGTGGCAATGGGCCTCCTATTTCCAGTCCCCGATCGCAATGAACCCTGCCCAGGTGTAAGGGTGGTCAGCGGAACCCTGACTGCGGAGTTTTCTAATCTGCTCCAATTGCATCTGCCGGAAACGATCGGGAAAAGACTGTTTCGATGGGGCATAGAGGCGCGTCATCATCTCTGCCGTGGCCTCATCAGGAACGGGCCAGAGCGCGCTGACAATCGTCCGGGCACCGGCCATCTGGAATGCGCGCCGCAAGCCATAAACGCCCTCGCCTTCTTTTATGTCCCCGAGAGCTGTTTCGCACGCGGAGAGTACAACAACTTCCGTGCCCGTAAGATCCATAGCGGAGACTTCATAGGCCGTGAGGATACCGTCCTCGGTGCCAAGGCTATCGGCCGAGGTGCCGTGCCGATTGGCGCCGGCAAGCAGAAGACCGGAGAGCAACAACGGATTTTCGCCGACAAACGCCTCGTTGAGCGCCGACCATTGTCCTCCTTGAGCACTCTTGCATGCCCCCGTCAAATAGTAGCCATGCGTGGCGAGGTGAATGCATCTCTTTTTTGAAGCTTCTGTCTTGAAGTTTTCCTCGGTGGCGTCCCGATCAAGATAGATTTCCATAGGTTCATCGCTCTGAGTCTTCCAGAGATTCGCGACCAGTTGAATCTCTTTCTTTGTTTGGGGCAGGCGTTTGGCCATCAGGCTGTTCAGATTCGTGCACTCCGAACGCATGTTGCGGGTGGCGTATGCATCTCGCGCGGTAGCGGCGTATTGAGCCGGGGCATCGTCGTAGTTGGGGTCGCCGAGGGCAAATAGTCCGCGCGCGGATATATCCTTGTATTGAAGGCGGATGATATCGCGGCCGGCGGAAAGATAGTGGATTGGATATTGTTCGATCACATACTTTCCGCTCTTATCCACCAGCGCGGCGAAGGAGACCAGGTTGAGCGCTCCGTCGGGCGCGATGAATACGAGTTTCTTCCCACGAACCGACGATTCGATCGGCGCAAATATCTTTGCATAGAGCTCCGAGGCAATCATTGAATATGCTGCTTGGTCTTCCTTCAACGGCAGATGCCGTTTCTTGGAAACAGCCAGCATGTGGTTATGGTAGACATCGACGAGCGAGTCAATAACGGCTGCGGCTCCCAAATCGACGATGAATGGCGTGGCTTTTTCATCGAGCGCCACGGCCACGTACCGCGGGATTCTGACCTTGGGCTGAATGCCATAATAATCGTACTTGAAGTATTCAATAAGTATACTCTGGGGAGGCAAGAGAGAAGAGATGCGCCGGGCAGTGATGTCCTTGCTCTGCTGACCTCGCCTGTAGGTTGCGCTTTGTGCCGAGAGATCGGACTCAAGCGAGGCGACCACATTGGCCAAAGAATCAACCTCTGCTTTGTATACTCTAATGTTCTTGCCAGGGCCCTGAATAAAGATCTTTGAGAGTTGACGCCGGGCCGAATTATGTTTCTGCATAAGGGTCACGGTGGTTGAGTCTCCCTCCAATACGAGCGGCTTGCGGCGTTCGAAAATTTCATCCGAGACTTGCCCCTTTGTACTGAAGAGTGCGTCCGATACTCCGAGCGCCGTTTCAGTACTTCTGGCTCTTAGATCTTCGTAGGCGCTCAGGTATTTGTAAGCGGATCTGCGGAAAAGATGAGAATAAGTAAGCGCATCATTTTCGGGCAAGACGTTCGCATTCTCGATGAAGCTGCTGCGGGCTATCCGTGCGGCTCGCTCGGCCAACAGCAATGCCCTCTCTCCTTCTTTCCGATGCCGGCACAATTCGGACATTAGCTCCAGGGTTAAGCCCACGTCAGGATGATTGGGACCGAGAGAGGTCTCTTGAATGGCCAAAGCAGTGTCCAATGCACTGTCCGCCGCGATGTAATCACCTTCGTCAATGAAGAGATTGGCTATTTGAACATAGCTCTGGGCGATATCCGGGTGCCCCGGAGGCAACACCTCTTGGCGTATAGCGAGAGCCCTTTTATGCATTGCTTCCGATTCAGCGTATTGGCCCTGAAGATGATAAAGCTGCGCAAGATTGATCACGCTATTCGCGATGCTCGGGTGATTGGGCGGGTAGTACTTTTCCTTGATTGCGAGGGCGCGCATGCTGAGCTCCGTGGCCTGGTCATACTTGCCCTGATCCCCATAGACGTTCGCGAGATTGGTGAGACTGCTCGTGATGTTGAGGCTTTCGGAGCCATACACCTTTTCCATGATTGCGAGCGCACGAGAGTATAGTGTTACCGCATCCTCATATCTCCCTTGAAGATAGTATTGGCTGCCCAAGTTTGTTAGTGCGTTCGCCTTGACCGGGTGCTCTGCCGGGAGCTTTTTCTCAAAGATTGATATGGCGCGCTGGAAAAGGGGCTCGGCCTCCGCGAATCTCCCCTGATCGCGATAATTGAGGGCTAAATTGGCGAGAGTTTTCGCAAGTTCCGGATGATCATTGCCTAGCCCCTTTTCTCTTATCATCAGGGCGCGCCGGTAGAGAGGCTCGGCCTCCGCGTACTTGCCTTTTTGGTAATAGACGATCGCAAGATTATTGAGGCCTTGACCAATAGAGAGATCTTCAGGGTCAAGCTTCGCCTCTCTGATCGCTAGAGAGCGATTGTTGAGCGACTCGGCCTCATCATATTTCCCTTGATAATCGACAATGATTGCCAGATTCATGAGATTATTCGCAACCGAGAGATCATCTATACCGAGCATTTTCTCCCGTATCGCGAGAGATCTGCGGCTCAGGGGTTCAGCATCAATGGGCTTGCCAAGTTGCACATAGAGCATCGCCAGGGCCTCGAGACTATTTGCCACCTCGAGGTTCTCGTTGCCAAAGACCCTTTCTCTGATGGAAAGAGAACGTTTGTAGCTGCCCTCCGCTTCTTGAAATCTGTTGCTTGCCGAATAATAGGATCCCAACCGATGGAGAATGCGCGCCGTTAAGGTATCCTCCTGTCCAAATATGCCCTCGGCCTTTTCGAGAGCCTTCCGGCATTCGTCAATTGCGGATTCCTTATTCTGAGCGTTGAAGAGGGAATCAGCTCGGGCCAGGGATTCCTGCCAGCTCTCTGCCCAAAGCGGTTGCGAGCACGCCATAAGAAACATGGCGGTCATCATCACAATCCTCGAAATAGACCTCACAATTTCCTCCTTCTTATTGCGATCGTCCAAATAGTTGTCATGCTTGTAGCGGCGTTCGAAAAGCGTTTGGGCCTCTCCTCAGTGGATGACCGCCTCCGGCCATAAACTGTGCCAATCGCCGATGGCTATGAAAGCCGCCCAACTGTATGGATGATCGGCGGAGCCTTCCGCCCGCAGTTTCTTGATCTGATCCATCTGTACGCGCCGAATCCGATCCGGGATCGGCTGCTCCGAATGCGCGTACAATTGGCTCATCAGGCGGGCGGTCGCCGCGTCGGGCACCGGCCATAGTGCGCTCACGATGGTCCGTACTCCCGCCATCTCGAAGGCGCGACGAAGACCGTAGACCCCTTCGCCCGATCTGATCGCACCCAAGGCGCTCTCGCATGCAGATAGTACCACCATGTCGGTGCCGGCGAGATTCATGGCGGATACTTCATACGCGGTGAGGAGACCGTCTTCAACGTCCTGTGCGGCGGACGCGGCGCCATCATAATTCGCTCCCGCGAAAAAAAGCCCTGAAAGAAGCAGAGGATTGAGCTCGGCGACGCCCGGTTGCATGGAAGATTCGTCTTCGCCTTGAAGATGTTCGTTCATCGCTTCGTAGAAATATCCATGGGTCGCCAGGTGAATGATCCTTTTTCCCGGCGCCTGAGCAACAAAATTGTCTTCGCTGGCCTCCGCCCCGAGGAATTCGGCGACCGGTTCCTTGGTGAGCCGTCTCCATTCCTTCACAATTTCTTTGACCTCCGCCTGGCTGCGGGGCAATCGCGCCAGCTTCGAGCTCCGCATATTTCCCATATTCACTCGCGCCTTGCGATTGATGGATGCATCTTCGCCTGCCATTGCGTATGCGGCAGATGCCATGCGAGAGAGTCTCTCGGCCGGGGTCGCATCGAAATCCGGATCTCCGAGAGCGAAGAGACCGGCGCCCGATTCGTTCCGATGCTCCAAGCGTATGAGGTCTCTGCCCGTAGATAGATAATGGATCGGCACATCTTCGATCAGATATCTTCCCCTCTTATCGACAAGGCCGGCAAATGAGACGCTATTCAGCGCGCCGTCGGGGGCGATGAGAACGAGGGTCTTTCCAGTAATACGGTTTTCCACGGGGCCGATAACGGCGCTGTAGAGTTTCCTTGCGATGCGCTCGTACTCGGGCATATCCTCTTTCAAAGGCGCATGAGATCGAGATGCCATTCTACCCATGTGTTCGAGATATGCGGTAACGAGAGAATCAATGGCCGCGGCTCCTCCGAGATCGACAAAAGCGAGAGGTCCGGTATTGTCCAGGGTGACGGCGAGGTAGCAGGATTGTGTGTCCGCGGGACTCAATCGGATGAAATCATATTTTACGTACTCAACGAGGGTCGCGCCTTGGGGTAGCAACTCGCGTATCCGATCACAACTGATATTTTCCAAGGCCCGCTTTTCCCGGAAGCTCTCGCTGTGGCGATTGAGTTCCGCTTCCATCTGATCTATCACTTGCTGAAGTGAGTCAAGCTGTCGGCGGTATGTGCGCTGGGGCATTGCGGTCGGCTTTTCAGCGAATAGCTCCGAAGACCGCAGAATGGTTGCTCTGTAAGAATCTTCCAGCCCTCGAGCTATGGAATCGCTCTCGACGGCTAGCGATCGCTGCCGTCCAAGAATAATATCCGATACATTGCCTTTGGAAGCCAAGGCAATATCGGCCAGGCCTCTCGCAAAGGAGGCCCTTTCCAGCTGTGCATCGCCGGGAAGGGCAAAGTAGAAGGAAAGTACCAAATCTGCCGCTCCCCGCAGCTGGGCCGAATAGATCAATGCATCTTCTTCCGGAAGGATATACCCGTTGTTCTGGAAGTTCTGCCACCGGATCTTGAACGCCCTTTCGCCCAGAGCGATAGCTTTCGCGGGGTCTTCTTGTACCATTTGGCTCGTTGCAAGCGCTTCGAGGGTCAGAGCAACGTCGAGATGATCCGGCCCGTAGATTTTTTCATAGATAGCCAACGCTTCATTGTTGAGGGAGTCCGCCGCAGGATAGTTACCCCTCAACATATAGTAGGTCGCCAGATTCAATATTGCGGCGGCAGCGTAGTGATTCTCCTCGGCCGACGCTGCCTCATATATCTCTATGGATTCTTTCAGTAAGGATTCGACTTCGGCATAATCTTCGAGCGCGTAATTGATTACGGCAAGATTGGATAAGTTGGTGGCGAGCAAGTAATGATTGGGTGAAAGTTCTTTCCTTTTTATGGCCAAGCATTGCTTTGAAACCTCTTCGGCCTTTTCGAACTGCTGAGTATCAAAGTAGAAACCGGCCACCAGATCGAGGGTTTCGGCCACTTTCGAATTATCGACGCCGTATGCCTTCTTCTCTATCGTGAGGGCTCTCGTGTAGAGAGATTCCGCCTCGGCGAACTTTCCCAAGTCGCAGTAGAGAGTGGCGGTATTGCAAAGGTACGATGCCAAATCAGGGTGATCAGGCCTGAGGATCTTCTGCACGATACCGAGAGCCTTCTTGTGATACTCCTCGGATTCGGCAAATCTGCCCTCCTGCCGGTACGAAGAAGCCAAATTATCGTACGCCGAAGCAAGATTATGATCCAAGGGACCCGCGGTCCTTTCCCAGATTGAAATTGCACCCTTATATGCGGCTTCCGCGTTCCGGTATTCGCTTTTTTCCCTATACAGGTTTGCCCTGCCAAGCAAGGTACGAGCTACCAGAGAATTCTCGGGACCATAGAGTTTCTCGAAAATCGCTTGGGCTTCTTTGAAGTGAGCAATTGCTTCGGGCCATTTCATCAGCGCCCTCTCGACATTGGCGAGCTCCAGAACGCATTTGCCGACCCATTCGTTTGCCTCGCCGCTATCGCTTCTATATATCGCAAGCGCCGCAGTAAGAAGTTCTTCAGCCTGGGCGTTTTCGCCACTCTTGAAGTAGGCGTCTGCCAAGAAGTACTTGGTATGGCCAACAGCTATGGCCCCGGAGCCAAAAGCTCTTTCTCGGATTGAAAGAGCCCGCTTGAGGCAGGAGATGGCATCATCATAATTGCCCGCATCGGTGCTGAAAATGCCCACATGATGCAAGGCACGTGCTGTAGTTGTATCCTCGGTGCCATACGCCTTTTCGACCAGCTTCAGGGCTTTCTTGCCTAAGATGAGGGCGGAATCGGCTTTTTGCGCCTGTGACAGCGCATCCGCTTGCTTCAGGAGATCTTCCCAGGTCTGAGCGGCGGCGCCGTAACTCAGCAGTGATAAGAAAACGGCAACAGTCGCCACAATCCTTCCGGCAGCAAACATTGCCCACCTCCGGTTCATTTTTCACAATGGATTAACGCAGCCGCCGCAAAAAGTACAATGATACGTTCACAAAGAACTATTGCTTCTCGAGTGAGTACCCTGGTATTGCCTTCTGCTCTTTGTCTTTGGCATAGGTGAAAACGATACACGCGTCCGCAGGCATGTCTTTTGAGAAAAGTACCGTTATCGTATCCGATTTCATCGGAAGATTGTACAGATTCCTCGCCGGCAGAGTCAGGGCCCAGGCGGTTATGCGGGGCCGGGCAGTGCTGGGCACTGAAGGAATATACGTTACGATGTCCTTTATGTGGTTTCCCGATACATCATTGCAGATGAGCATCACAGTTCTATAGGCGCCCTCGGGGCGCTGCATTTTTTCGATGGACTTAGGGCGGAATCCGCCTTTCACCGGTTCAAGAAGATACGCTATCTTCGCAACCGCAGCCTCTTTTGCGTTCGAGTAGAGCTGCGGGGTTTCGGCGCCGCGCGTTATGTTCGACTGCAAGTATCCGGGATCCAATGCTGAATTGACCAGATTCCAAGTGGCGAGTGCCACGGTAATGGGAGCAACCTCGACCGGGGCAGTAGAGGGCGGCGTGGTCTCAGCGATCTGCGGCACCGGCCCCGTCGCCATTCTCACGATTAGAAATGTAAGAACTGCAAGAGCGGAAGCGGCTATCGGCACGAGTCTGCGGGGAACCAGCAGCCATTGAAGCCTGGAAAGGAATGAGCCTGTTGCTCGCGCCTCTCTATCCGGTTCATGTCTCCTTAGGAAGTCGGCGAGCTCCGGCGCAGCGATGCCTACCGGGCTTTTTTTTTGCTCGAGGAGTCGCTCTCTGTCAAGAGATTCAATATCTCGGGCCATGCACAGGATTTCGTCGCTAAAGGTTCTTGATTCGAGCAGTGCCTTCCGTACCAGCTTTTCCTGCTCAGCAGTGGCCGTTCCCATGAGATACGCGAGAATCGTTTCTTGGGTAGGCCGAGTGAAGCCGGGCGCCGGCTCGGCGCGCGATTCTCTAATGAGCCTGTTCACCAAGGCATCTTCATCCGAGACGTGATTTTCGGGCCTTTGGGGCATAGTCACCTTTTTTCTATCGCTCCCTGCAATTGCGCTCTACATTATAACGATCCGGGCCGGCGCATTCGAAAAAATATTCCTTGGACCATCATCTTATTGAGAAATAGAAAGTTACCGCCGAGAAGCAACTTAGAGCAACGCTCTAATATCAATTCCTGCCTGAGTCAGCAGTTTCTTCAGCTTCTCCCGGCAATACCTTAGATCATCAGAAACCTTCTTGTTCTGCCCGGGCGGCATTCTCAACACCAGAACCATTTCCTCTGGTTTGTATTCCTCTGCCGCAAGCGCGAGCAAAAGACGGCACCGTTCATCCATCTGAGCCATTGCCCTTTTGGTTGCCTCCAGTATCTCCACCAATTCGGCGCGGTCTTCGCCGCGGCTCTTTTTGTCGGCAAGAACATTCGCCAGGCTCTTCCCGTTCTTGTCCCTGTCTATCGGTTCGCAATCAATCATGGGCTTTCTTTGGATGTCCAAGCATTTGTTATGCGCGACGGTATAGAGCCAGGCTGCGAAGCTGTGTCCTTTCGCAACGTACTGCCGGAGCACTCGATAGTTATCCTTAACGCAGTGGTAGATGATTTCATGAAGGAGATCCTCGAAATCGTCGCGATTCATGGTGCGCATCAGCCTCGGGGGCATATCTGTGAGGGATTTGACCGCAAAACGATAAAAACCGTCAAATGCGGCGGCCGGATCGCTGTCGAGCAGCTTGAGAAAAGGAGGCCATGAAAAATCCTCCGTCAATTGGACCCCCATTTTCAATAAGAATAGCTTGGGTGATTTCCACAACGTAAGCAGGATACGATGAGTGGCCCACACTGTCAAGATTTCACTTACGCCGTTCCAATGATTTAGCTTCAAGCCGGAGTGCAGCTTCAGGAGCAGGAGTCAATATATGGAGGAATTTATTGGGGGAGGGTCCGTACCCTACTCCTTTCGCCCCTCCCGTCCCCGAAGCACCAGCCACCCCGCCTCCCCATGACAAAGAAGCTTTCTCAGCCATGGATCACGATTCCCCTTCCAATTCCCCGCGGCGGCAAAAACAAACTTCACAAAATGTGTAGTGTGTTGTAAAATTCTGCCCATGAAATCCAAGTCTTGTATCCCTAATGCAAAGGCAGTCTGAGTGCTGGAGTGCGATACAGGGCTAGCCATTCTCGGGGGGTAGAACAATGACAAGGCACACGATATTCCTTGATGCTTTTGTCTTGTTGTTGATTGCCAGTTCTCTTTGTGCAAGAACAACTGGTCAAGTTGATACATCTTATGCAATCAGCATTTTTTGTTCAAGTTCCGGCACTCAAGTTTGTGAACCTGTCTTCAACGTGTTCCCCAAGACGGATGGTGTATTAAGAGCCCAATATATAGTCACGGGGCATTGTTCATCCATAAGAGTCCACTTCTTCTTGGATGATGCTTATGTGACCACTAGCGAGTGGCTAGGTTACCTGGACTCCCCCGATCCTATGGGGAGACCGCTAAAGACAGACGTTGTTGACTTTGGAGCTATTACTTCTGGCATACACAAGCTAACACTTCAGGCAGAAGGCCAGACGGGCGGATGCAACTTCGGGGCTCTGGTGTGGTGGTATGGGATCCTATCAGTGACTACGTCTGAGCCTATTGCCGTAGAGGGTACTAGTTGGGGGGCTATCAAGAGTCTCTTTTAAGGGTAGATTCCCCGAATCGGATTGCTCTTGAATGAATCAGATTTGGGGACGGGACCGTTTCGAAGGTTTAACGGCAGTAGTCCCGCATTACGGCCGAGTTCTTCAGTCTCCGGACGCAATGAATCCGGCCCAGGCGTAAGGATGATCGCTCAATCCCTTCTTTCTGAGCTCTCTTATCTGGCCAAGCTGCATTTCTCGCATCTTCTCGGGTAAGGACCCGGACGAGCGGTCGTAAAGCACCGACATCATATTTGCCTCTTGAGCCTGCTGTCGGTAAAGGTTTTGCTGTAGCAATACTCGCATTTTCAAGCACTCGCGCAATGCCCCCCAATCAAAAGTGGGTGGATGGGGACTGTAAGCTAGGAGACGGTTTTGTAGGATGGGTATGAGTCGAAATGGTAGCCATGGCGGCGGGATAAGGGCCGTCGCCATGGCCAGCATGTGCTTGCAGAAGTCGCTTAATCTGTCCCTGCGTGGCGGAGGGCCCGTTACAGGGAGAGCGCAAGGATGATGAATCGGCAGGGGTAGAAGCGGGGCGAAAGAAGCGCGTAGCGCGCCGGCGAATTATGACAGGTTCCGGGCATTCGCCCATCAGAACAGGTTTGATTCCGCCTGCACGAGCATAGATGTTTTTCTGCTTCATCCGCAGTATGCGGCCGGAGGGGATTTCCGAAAAGCAGCTCTCTTTGACGTTGTTCATGTCAAAGGAGGGATGGCATATGAGGAACTGCTTCTTGTTTCTTATGTTGGCTGCGATTGTGGTTTTGTCGTCGTGTGCCTCTCAATTCGTCAGCAAGACGGTTCGATGCGCTTATTGCAAAGAGCCGATTCTCGATGCCCGGTACGAGATCGTTCCCTTCATTCCCGGGAAATACTACGACGTTATACGGCGGCGTCCAGATGAGCAGTACGTAGTTCAAAACAAGAACAAGGACCAGGCTTTGAGCAGCATCGAAGGTGATGCAGAAAGACTGATGAGGAGTGTAGTAATCGTCGAAGACGGCGACTATTTTTGCTCGCTGCGCTGCGTGAATGCATACCACGCATCGCAGGGCATCAAAGAGGAACGAAAGCGGTTGATAATAGGAGAATAGCAACGCGCTCGCTTTCTGTCTGTCCACAAGAACGGATCGACAAAGTTCCCGGGCACTCCCTTCCGGTGCTCGCCTAAGCGCTATCGCTGTCGTTTTGGAGCTCATTCCCTCGAAACCTCCCAATACGACGACGATAGCGGCGGGCTCTTCTCGGAAGAATCTGAATGGAAGGCGCCGCCAATGGCGTCAAGATCCTCTCGATTGATATCTTCGCATCTACAAGGCGAGCGGCAGAGTTCTTCTAATCATGTAACTGAAATCTGATTTTCATATCACATACGCGTTGTGCCACGGGTTTACCGCCGCGGGTAGCCGGCTTGAACTCAAACTGCTTGACCGCGGCAATGGCGCTGTCCTCGAAGAGCTTTGCGAACCTTCTTAGCCGGTTCTTGTCCATATGCCGGGCAAGTTTACTATCGAAATCCGTGTGAGCTTGAAAAACTTGCGCCACATTCCCAGCCTCATTCACTATGAGCCCAACGTGGACTATTGCCTCGATGCCTCGCTTATGGCACTCGTCCGGATAGATGGGGCTCGGGAACTTGATGAGCTCCATTGGCGTGAAGCTATCCTGGGCTGCCACCGTATCGGCCTCACTCTGTCCGTTCGCCTGCCCAGGCACGGTGTTGAACGCACCAGAGAAAACGATAGCGAGAATGAGCCCGAGCAGGATATGGGAACGTGCTTGCATCGCACCACTCCATTAAGTATGGATCCCACGATGAAGTCTTCTTCAGATGCACCCAGCGGTACAAGAACTACGAATTTTCGCCAAGTCGGCATTCGGGCGCGCCGTGAGGGTGATCGGTCGGACAGTATCTTCCGGGCGCGATGATGCCGCCTGGGTCGATAGCTTCTTTCAGCCTGGCGACGAGTTTCCAGTACGTCGAGTCGGGCCGGACAATGAGGCCCATATGATCGATTCCCACGCGATAGGGCAGGACCCCGAGCTCCTTCCCGGCTTCGAAGAGCGCCTCATAGCATTTCTTCGCCCGCGCTGTATCATCCGCGTGCCGCGGATCGAACAGAATCGGCACGGTCGAATCGAAGCAGCGGTGGGAGAGCGAGGTCAAGGTGATGAGCGGCTCTATCCGGTGTTCGGCGCATACTCGGTAGACCATGTCCACGTAGGCCCGCGCCTTCTCCGGCTTCATCGGAACGAGGGGGGAGTACCAGATGACCCCGCACCCGTCGCGGGCCGGATTCATCAGTTGCCCCTCCGGCGGCCGCTGCCCGCTCTTCCAGTAGCAGAGCTTGAGCGCCGTTTCCGTCGGGGCGCCCTCCGCGACATTGAAGGCATCATCGAGGTTACCGAGCTGCTTTCGTAGCATCGCCGCCTGCGATCCGGGCAGGCGTCTCGCGACTGCCTTGAGGAGATTGATTCGCTTTCTATTGAAGAAGAGCTTCCGGCACTTGATCCCCGCCGATCGTCTCTTGATCAGAGAAATTGCGGACTTAACGAGCCCTCGGTCGCCGTAGACAATACCCCCCAGGGTCCATCGTCCCAAGAAATTCTTCTTGAGCAGATCATCCACAAGGGAGTGCGTCATGAGGCTTCCCTTTTCGACCCGGTTGAAGGGATAGTCTTCGACCATCGCGAGCATTCGGTGGCCGTTCATGAGATTGATCGAGCCCAGGACATTTCCCACAGACTTCAGGATCTCATGGACTGCGATGATAGCCGGCTCAAGGTCTTCTTCCGCTTTTAAGCTGAAGATGAATGCAACCACTTCCTCGGGGATAGGAGCAAGAGCGATAGTCATCTCGGTCACTATGCCGAAGGCGCCCTGGCTGAAGATCCCATCGAGGTACGGACCCACGCCCCATTTGAAGGCTTGGTCGATCTCCGCGCCTCCAGCAGCCGAAAGGGCCGAGCGATAAATCTCCCCGTCGGGTAGCACTGCCTCGATGGAAGTAACGGCGCTGAAGTGGTCCACATACGGGGTGACACCATACCCCCGCTCCAGGGCATTTCCGATGAGGCTGCATTGCGGCCCGGCGCCGCTTACGGGCACAAGCCATCGGGATCTCCTCGCATCCAGGAAATCCCTCAGTTGCCGGGGCGTCACCCCCGGCTGAACGGTCACAAGCCCGAGCTCTTCATCGAAGTCCACTATCTGATTCATTTTGGAGAGGTCGACGACTACACAGTCGTCTACGACGGGGCTCGCTGCGCCGTATCCCCAGTTGCAGCCGGTGCTGACGGGGTAGAGGGGGAGGCCGCACTTGCGCGCCGTTCTCACCGCTGCAACAAGCTGAGAAGAACCCCGGGGCTTCAGCACAGCGGCAATGTCGCGCTTGGCAGAAAGCTCGTTTGTCCGGTAAAGCTCCGTCGCATTCAGGCCGGTTAGGACAGCATCTGACCCGAGGGTTTCCGCCCATTCTCCTAGGGCTTGTTCTATGAGTCTCGATGGATGGGTCATAGCGCCTCTCGGCGATTCCTAACCTAGGATTCTTTTGAAGGATTCATACACCGTCTGTACATTCGATTTATCGATGACCCGTATGCGGGTCTTTACGATGCCGTCCCTGGTTCTGGATATTTGAGCAAGCTTCGAAGCGGGAATATCAGGGTCAATATACTCAAGGTAAGCCACGGAGGGGACCTTGACTTCTCTGAACAATCTCAGAAACTCGTCAGAGGCAGTGGCGGAATCCATAGTGCTATGAGCCCATTTGCTATAACCGCCGGTTATTGCGTATCTTTTTCTGTTGAGCGGAGAGTTGATTGGGGCCAGCGGAAGAACCACAAAAACAAAAGGATAGTACTTGTTGATGGGATACTCCGTGTCTGGATAGCTGTTCAAGAGGCTGATCGTACTATCGACAGATTCGGTGGTTTCGCCAGGGAAGCCCACTATCATAGTGGAAATAGTACTGATGCCGTGTCTATTCAGATGCTCAACCGCTTTCAGGTTCTGTTCTCTTGTCGCTCTCTTGTTCATATTCCTAAGGACGGTGTCATCTCCGGATTCAATTCCGAGTAAAGCATTGAAACAGCCGGATTCGGCGAGGAGCTCCGCATTCTCCCCGGAAATCGCATCCGTGCGAAAGAACGCGTGCCAGGGAATCTTCAATCCCGCGCGCGCCATTGCGACCGCGAGATCCTTCGTGCGCTTCCTCGTCGTGAACAGGTTGTCATCGGTGAAAAACACGTGCGCCTCCGGGAAGCTGCGATGGATGAGTGCGAGCTCCTCGATGATGCTTTCGGGAGTTCGTAGTTTCACCCTATGCAAGCCCGCGAAGTCGCAGAAAGAGCATTTGAAGGGACAACCCATCCCGGCGCGCACGGGAATGTCGTAGCCGATCATGTCGCGCGGTATTTCATCCCACCGAATGATATTCTTGTCGAAAGAATACGGTTCCCTGATGCGCTCAGTGAAGATCAGGGAGCCCTTGGCTCTATAGGAAATGTTGGGCGAAGTTCTGAAGTCCTGTCCCGCGAGTATCTTTCGTGCAATCTCGAGGAGTGTGAGCTCGCCGCATTCCTCTATTACGAGAGCGTCGAGCTTTTTGTCGAGCTCCTCATTCAGAAAGAAGCTGTGGGCGGAGAGCGCCTCCTTATCCCATGCTTCGAAGTAGCCCTGGTTGAAAAGAGAGTATTTCCTGAAATCCTTTAATATCTTGACGCCCCCCACGACGATGACGGAGGTGGGCGATAGCTCTCGTGCCGCCCGTGCTATTTCGACAACTTTCTGTGCGTCCTCGATGAAAGTTGTCGATATGGCCACAACCTTTGGTCCTGCAGCCATGAGATCCCTGAACCTATTCTGTTCGAGGAGGAAGTAGCCGACTGATTCCGTTCTGATGCCGTTTCTATTGAGGAAATCATAAAGGTATATGGAATTGAGGGGGCGGCCGACGAGCCGAGATCTATTGCCCTCCCGGTAGTTGCTTTCGGCGAGGTTCAGGTCGCCTTTTGATTCCACGAGGAACTTTATGAAGTCCAAGCTCGCGTAGTGATTCTTGTAGCTGAGCCGGATGGAATCCCTTACTTCGGCGCCCGGGGAGCTGTCGCCCAGCGAGTAGCCGCCGATTATCAGCACATCGTAGTCATGCATGAGGCTTCTCCCCATCGAGTTGGCAGAGTTTTCTTTGATGAATCCGCTTGCCATTCTAAGCCGTTGCCAGGGCGAAAATCAAGTCATAATCGGGTGCGGGTTCGGAGCTATAGAATTGATTCGGTTCTCCGGGAACGCAACAGATCCTACCGGTTTCCGCATAGGCATCTGCCATTAGTTCGATCCGCTCCCGAACGGGCAATGGAAGTTCCGCATATGAAGCGAATAGACAGCACGACTTCTCGCCGATGCCCGCGAAGTCGCTTACTGGAATGCCCTCGAGATAATTGAATCCATATGCCTTGTAGAAAGCTGCATTGGCGGCATCGCAGCAATAGATCGCGTGGTCAATCCCCAGATATGATCCAAATATTGCGAGTATCGATTCAACCATATGCCTGGCGAGGCGGAGCGACCTGAATGATTCATCGAGCGCAAAGCGGCACGGTTCGATCATGCGTTCACCGTCCTCGGCTATGCTCTCGCGCAGATTCTCAAGAACGGAGGGATCGGGCAGATAATTCATCATTGGGAAAGGATATTCGGGCGTCTCCTCGAGCCTGCGGCGCAGCTCCGGTATTCCATTGACGAGGCTGAAGATGGTGTGCTGAGCCGGAACCGGGCGATCCTCGACGACGCGGAGATACCCCACCGCCCGTTCCTTGTTCTTCTTTACCTCAAATAGTCCAAAGTGCCGTGCACGCACGTCGTAGCAATCGACATCGAGACTGAAGTCGTTTTGTGGGATGAACTTGGCGAGGTTGCTGTTGCGATAGACCCGATAGCGAAGCCGCAGAAGCGCCCCGAGATCATCGATCGTTTTCGCTTCGCGGAATACGAAGTGTGTGCCTTTTTCGCAGTTTGTTGCGGAGAACATCGCTTGTACCTCCCGTCGATATGAGTCGGTTGTCCGTTTCCTATGTGTCCATCTACTCTTGGAACGCGAGAGCCTGCACGATTTCGGAAGGAATTCGCAGCTTTATTGTCAGACTCAGAATATGGAAGCAGGCGGACTGGTTTCCCGCCTGCTTCCTGCCTGGCTTCGGCCTCGCACCCCTCCGGTGCTCGCCCGCTCCATTTGCGTTCGCCCTCTAATTGTCAACCGCTACGACGAGATCCCATTGTTGCCCGCCAGGGTAATCGACTATGCGGTAGTTCATACCACTGCTGCATGTGTACCGATCCCATCCGCAATTATCCCGCGCACCGACGCATTCCCATACTGCGACGTTGGCCCATCCGTTCGCCGGTATGACAACCGTCTGTCCCGGGTTCAATTCATAGCGCTGCCCGTTCATTTCGAAGAGGATGCTCCACGGATACGCGGAGGCATGTCGTATTCTGATCTCGCCGCGCGTCCCCGGGGATTCTCGGCGCGCGGGAGGTCGATCCTCGATATAGCGGGCTGACGCCACGCGGTACTGAAATTCGATGCCATCCTCAACGGTGTATCCGAGAAAGATCGTATCGCCGGGATCCAGATCAAGTTTCTTAAAGTCCTTGGATTCCTCGCTCATCCAGAGATCCCTTTGAATCCTGGTGATTTCGACGGTTGCGCTGATGCCATACTGACCATTGTTTCTGATGAAGACCTGCTCCTGCAGGCCCCAGTAGTCATGCCCCGCGGTGAAGAGCTCGACCTCGCTGGGTGGCGCCGCGAACGCATTTGATGCAGTGACGGCGAGCGCCAGGATCGAAACAGAAATGAACTTCATTTTGTCCCCTTCCCTTCTTTTCGGTCCTCTGGGATCAGAATCTTCCGGTAAAGCCGGCCCGTAAGAAGGCCGCGGAAAGTTCGACTTCGCCCAATTCCTGATTCTGAAATTTCATTTTGCTTGTGCCGCCTATCTGAAGGCCCCCGCCAACGAAGAGCGAGGCGGTTTCATTCCCTCCGATCTCGAGGTCCGCCGCGAGAATACCCGCAAATGCGTTGTCGATCTCAATCGTGCCGGTTGCGGTTGCATAGTTGTAATAGTCGTAGTAGACAAGAGATGCATTGATATCGGATCCCATGAGGAGAAGGCGCAACCCGCCTTCGATTATCAGATTCACTTTGCTGTTCGAGCCTGTGCGGAGAAACAGCGATAGTCCGAGGGGGGTCATGTTCGCGTTGCCCTCGACCGCCGACCCGACCGCGTAGTATGAGTTGCTGATGACCGAGGACTGCTCGGGAACGGTCCATTCGCCATAGCCGAACGTAAAGCCGATGCCTGCGTGCTTACCCCACATGATAAGCTGTGCATCCATTCCACTCGCTTTGCTCCATATATCATCGTCGCTGGGCGCAAGCAGGTATCCGCCAAACCTGAGTTGCCCTTCGGAATGGCCGGCGGTAGCGATCGCCGCCAGCAGAAGGATAAGGAGCGAAAGCACGAGAGGAATGTGAGTGGATTGATGTTTCATGGCGCTCTCCTTTCTTGAGTTTGGATTCCACGGCTTGTCGACCATTGAACGGCATGAAAGGGATGGTTTCGGAAAATAGATCCATTCCAATTCGCCGGCGAATCCCGTCCGAGCGAATGTTTTTCTCTCCGATCGCTTTGTAATCCGAAAAACGCACTATGCGGCCGTTATTCTCGGCGAGGGCCAGCCAACCGAAAGCGAGGTTCGATTATGAAGACCACTCGATATGCTCTTGTGCCGGCAACTGCAATCGTTCTTCTAGTTTTGTCATTGGCGTGGCAGGTGGGCGAACGAGAGGGAATTATCAGTGGCAATGGGATGAAACCGATTGCGAAAGATCAGCAGCAGCATGAGGACTACACAGACCTTGGAAAGGAGCCTTCCCGCGAAGCAATCAGCACTCCGCTCAAAGTCAAGTTGTCCATGCCCGAGTTTCCAGCCTTGCGGGAGCAAGCGGAAATTCGCTGCATCATGGATGCCAGTTGGGATATGCCCAATGTGAGCGCAGAAATCATATTGCCCGAAGGAGCAACTCTGACCGGAGGGAGTCTTTCCTGGCGCGGCGATTTGCGCCAAGGCAGTCCTGATTCGTTTTCAGCGCAGATCGTGTTTAAAAGCCCGGGGAACTGGTACATCAAGGCTTGTGCGCGAACCCGAGCAGATTCAATCACGTCATACAGCGCCGTAGACTATCTTCTGCTGAGCATCAATGACAGCGGAAGCCGCGAGGGTTATGTTCTCGAAGGGGATTCGATGCGCATTGAGGCTGTGCCCCTAAAGTTGCCGGATGCATTACCCGGCACAGGGTCGAATGAGGGAATCCGAGGTATGACGGTCGATGAGATTACCGAAGAGCCTCCAGATCTGGATCCGGATCGGGAGAATGTAGCCCCGCACCAACTGCAGAGCGCTGCCGGCAGCCTTACAATCACCGGGAAATTCAGCTACTACGACAGGGGATCAGAGAATGATCTGTTTGCCCAACCGGTGCCGGCCCGCTATTTCCTGGTGCGGCTGCTGAATGGTTCGGGATCCCATTTAGCTTGGGCATATACCAATAGTCGGGGGGAATTCACCTTTCCACCAGTAACCAATCCGGGCTCAACTGGCGTCAAAGTCAGGATCTATACGTATGTCAGTTACGCTCCGAACAGTTACAAGCTCCTGGTCGTGCATCGTGGGGGCGACAGCCTGGATGACACATACTACGGCACTACTGGAGCGTATGCGTTTGCCGATGGCACGAACAGCATCGGCTCATGGGCCATACCAAAGAGCATTCTGTTTTTTTATGTCAAGGCATGGTGGATAAAGGATGACTTGGATCGCGGTTTTCGGTATCCACCCGATCAGCCGGGCGGTTCCATAGCCGAATGGCCTGATGATAAGGATCCGTGGAACAATGGCAATGTTCTGGCCTGGTATACTAATGGAGGTCATGTTCACATAAAAACGGGCAGCGCGGATGATGCGCCCGACGTCGTACTTCATGAAATGGCCCATAATATGATATGGAACATCTATAAATCCCTGCCACCTAGCGACTGCCCGGATGACGGGCTCTACAGTACCTATAAGGTGAGCGGATCGAATTGCGCATGGAACGAGGGGTGGGCGAACTTCTATCCCCTGGCGGTCATCGGCGATCAGACATTTGATTTCCCAGGAGGAGGTTCAGTCGATCTCGAAAAACCAACGTGGCGTAACGGCTGGGATAACGGCGATAAAGTGATATACAGGGTAACAGGCGCCCTCTTGGATTTAATGGACAGCAACTCGGATGGGTACGATCAATACTGCTACGGATTCAGCCCAATTTGGCGTGTTGTGCAATCGTTTCATCCGGAAACCTTCGGTTGGTTTTGGGTGTTCTGGATAGCACAAGGATATGACCGGTGCGGCGGAGTTCAATGCTTTTACCAAAATACGATAGACCGCAATACGAAACCGATTATAGCGTGGGGGACCCAGCCCAATCTGCAATTATGTGAAAGTGGCCGACTTGACAACGCTCTCGATCTCTGGCAGTACACCGTCGATCTGCAGTGCGATGATGACAAGCTGCGATACTATGTCCATGAGAATTCTGACACGAATTGTGCGGTGGCAATCGACAGGAATCGATACGTCGATATTCAGCCTAAAGCAAACTGGTCGGGCCGTACCGACGTCACTTTCCTCGTAAGCGACGGTTTGGACTTCGCGGTATCAGCGCCAGTGCGGATAACGGTTCAAGAAGCCGCAATCTCCTTGACCGCTCCCAACGGCGGCGAGAAACTGCTCGCAGGCAATACGTGTGACATCGTCTGGAAATCTAGCTGCGTCTTGGGAAACGTCAGAATTGAGCATTCTGTCGACGGCGGGAACAACTGGTCCACGATAACGTCGAGTACTGAAAATGATGGCAGCTACACATGGACTGTCCCCGCCGTTCATTCTGCAACGTGCAGAGTGCGGATCTCTGATCTCGACGGCTATCCTTCTGTGATAAGCAACAGCGATTTTACCATTCAAGGAGAGCTGGCCGTCTGGCCGGGTGACTTGGACAACAACGGTGTGGTGGAAGCAGCCGACGTGCTGCCGTTAGCCGAGCATTGGTATGCAGCGGGGCCGCAGAGAATCGGGATTGACTATGCATGGTCATCGCATACCGTACGAATTTGGCCCGATCCCGAAGCCGCATTTGCCGATGCCGATGGCAGCGGACGAATTGATATAGGTGATTTTATCCCCGTCTGTCTGAACTGGGGCAAGACGCATTCGGGAGGCGTTTCGAGCAGACCGGGGACGGAGGAGTTCGGCCGCGGCGAGAAGAGGGAGGTCCTGGAGATGTTATATGATCAGGTTCGGGATTCCCGTGAAGGACCGAAATATGAGATCAGAATGTTCATTCAGAAAGTCCTTGGCGTTCCTGATCCCAAAGCATTCCTTGTGCACCAGAACTATCCTAACCCATTCAACCCGTCGACAGAAATTGCGTATGACGTGGCAAGCAAGGGGTGCATAACTATCAGAATCTATAACGCTCGTGGGCAACAAGTGAAGCTGCTGGTGAACGCGGAACACGCACCCGGGAGCTATCGCGTAATGTGGGATGGTTTGGATGATCAAGAGAAGAGAGTTGCATCGGGCATATATTTCTATCGGCTCGTTGCTCCGAGCTACACGGCAACGAAGAAAATGGTATTGATCAGATAGGGGGCGATTGAGATGAAAGCAATGTGTATGATCCTGGCTATTGCGTGCAGTCTCCTGGTAACCAGTTGCGGGAAAGACAGCCCAGTAGCCCCGAAGGAGAGGGCGAGCATCTCAATCTCTCCTGCCGAGTGCTCAGTGTCTGTTGGAGGCACGGTGACGATGGCCGTGAATGTGGGCGCTGCCAAGAATCTCTTCGCCGCCACGTTCGATCTCCTTTTCGACGAGGCAAAAGTGAGCGCGGCCGCCGTGAGCATTCCGCCTTCGGGCATTCTTGGGACGGGCAGCACGCTCGCCTTCTCGCATCCTATTGTCGGAGGGGTGAGCGTCGGCATTGGAAGAGTAAGAGGGGAGGGCAACGCCGGCGTTTCAGGAAGCGGCGCCTTGCTCCAAGTCACATTTGTTGGGCTTGCGGCTGGGTCGACGGGAATCAACATCAAGAACATTCAATTCCTCGATGATGCGGGCAAAGCGGTATCGATTACACGAGAGCTGGATGTGCGAGGAGCCACGATCGTTGTTCAATGATCCGGCCATGGAATGGTGTTGGCTCCTCTCGGGGAGCCGGCACTAATTAGAGCAATGCAGCCCATGCCGTGCGCAATGAGAACCGCGCCTCGATGCCCCGACGCCATTATGGAATTGCGGCGCGCCGCATAAACCGCGATATTTTAAGCACAAGAAGACCAAGCACGAATCGCTCTCGGCACAATCTGCACCCGATGCCATAGGGGGGCATGGCGAGGCATGCGGCTTTCTCTCCCGCAAATCAGGAAGATCATACTCTCGATGGCGCTCGCGTGCGGGGCGATTCTTTTCGCGGGCGGCCCGTTCCCCCGCGCGGCTGGCGCGCCCCCGACCGCCGCCGGCGCGTTGACCTCCGCGCGACCGGAAGACCGCGCGGCCGCGCTCCCCGGCAAGCTCGACCCGATCGCGAAGACGCTCGTCCTCGACGGGAGCCGCGTCCAGTTCGCCGGCAATCTCCAGATGAACGTGACCAACTTCGGATTCCTCGGCTCCATGCCGGCGAGCCGGATGCCGATGTCCGACTCCCCGTCCGCGCAGTGGCCCGCGGGGAGCGGGATCGAGTATCTCTACGCGGCGGGGATCTGGATCGGCGCGGAAAGAACGGGCGTGCCGTCCGTTTCCACGGGATATCCCGAAACCGAGTTCTATCCGTCGAGCGGTCCGGTTGACGTCATCTATCGCACCGCGGAAGGGGCGAAGGGGGGCGAGAACTACCCCGGGCGCGCCGACGACGACGGGGACGGGCGTGTGAACGAGGACTGGTTGAACGGACGCGACGACGACGGCGACGGGCGCATAGACGAGGATTTCGCCGCGATCGGCAATCTCATGTACTCGTGCCGGTACTCCGACACCGAGGAGACCGCGAGGCGGGTTTGGCCCGAGCATTCGCCGCTCGGGCTCGAGGTTCGGCAAGAGACCTTCCAATGGAGCGAAAAGCAGCTCTACAATTTCATCGGGGTTCATTACAGCGTCAGAAATACCGGAGACGACATCCTGGAGAATATCTACGCCGGCATATACGCCGACCTCGACGCCGGACCGAGGAACCTCGGCAACTATTTTCGGGACGACATGATCGGGACCTGGGAGGGGATCTGGTGCGCGAGGGTCGGCGAGGCGTCCGTGCCGGTGCGATTCACCGTCGTGTACGTTTACGACGCGGACGGGGACGGCGGCAGAACGCCGGGCTACTTCGGGCTCGTGCTTCTCGGATCCTGGGCGCAAGCGTCTGGGGATCCCGTTCCAACGAAAGGGCGGCTCAACGCCGTGAGGATTTTCACCGGGCTTCTGCCCTTCGATCGCGGGGGAGAGCCGGTGAACGATTTCGAGCGATATTCCTCGCTCTCGGATACGACGAAGGATCCGAACACGGTCGAGCCGAACGATTACAGGGTGTTGATGAGCCTCGGCCCGTTCTCCCAGCTCATGCCCGGCGCCGCGATCGAGATTCATGCGGCCTACGCGTGCGGTGAGGGGCTCGAAGGGCTTCTCGATAACGCCGCGATGGCGGCATACGTCTATCGCGGCATCTGGTACGACGTCGACAGGCGGCCGGAAACCGGGGTCCGCGGCAGGGAGACGCCGGTTGGGGGGCCGGCGGATGCAGTCGACCCCGACGTCTGCGACGGCTACGATGAAAGCATCCGCCTGAGAAAAGGGGACACGCTCTGGACGAACGCGGATTGCGCGGAGGAACTCGAGTTCTATAACTATTCCGCGTGCTACCGAGGAAACCTGACGCTCAGGGACTTTCAAACCGGCGTCGACGGAAAGGAAACGCAGATTCATTGGGTGACGAGCACGGCGCCTCCGCCTCCCGCGTTGCGGGCCATGGCCGGCGACGGCAGGGCGACGATCTTCTGGGACAACTTGAGCGAGATAACGCGGGATCCCGTCACGCTGCGGTACGATTTCGAGGGATACCAGATCTGGAGGGCCGACGACTGGCACCGTCCGCCCGGCACGAACGCCGCGAGCGGGCCGAGCGCCGACCTGTGGCATCTGATCGAGAGCAGGGATCTCGTCAACGGGCTCGCGCCCGACAACGATTTCAAGCGATCGTTTTCCGAGGGGGGATTCGGCTACGATCCTCTCGCGCGACTCGACGAGCGCGAGAGCCTCATCGAGGAGTTCGAGCAGCGCCTGACATCCGCGCCCCTCGAGCCGCTCCCCTGTCCGTCGGGGCTCACGAGCGCGGAATGCGATACGCTCGAGACGCTCGCTCGCTGGAATCTCGGACTCGAGGGAGGCAGGCAGTACTACAAGTACGTCGACGCCGCGCCGAAGAACGGGATGCCCTATTTCTACTCCGTGGTGGCGTATGACAATCTCCTGCTCAACGGTCAACCGGCGGCCATCGGTGTGCGCGACACGCCCATTTCGAATTTCGTCTACGTCGAACCGTTTTCTCCGGCGCAGGAGCACGGGGACTTCGTTCAGGAAGAGATATACGTCGTACCGAATCCCGTCACGAAGGCGCAAACGGCGCCGTGGACGCTCGAGCCGAACAACCGCGATCCGAGCGGGGAGAAGCTGGAGTTCCGCAATCTCCCGAGGTGCCGAAACACCGTGAGAATCTTTACGATCGCGGGAGATCTCGTTTCGACGCTCGCGCACGACGGCCTCGGCGGCAACGGAACGCTCCCGTGGAACATGGTGTCGAGGAACGGGCAGAGTATCGCGAGCGGCGTGTATCTTTTCAGCGTCGAGCCGGAGGACGGGAGATTCCGGCGGGTCGTAGGGAAATTCGTCGTCATACGGTGAAGGGCATGAGCATGCACGGCCGGAGAATCCCGATCCTGTTCGCCGCCGCGGCGATCTTCTGCGGGGGTTGCTCGGATAACGCGTTCATCGGTTCGACCGGAACGAACGCGCCGCCGACGATCAAGCTCGTGAACGGCCCGGTGGAGCAGGACGTCGTGGGATACAAGGTCGAGCTCAGCTGGCTGGGGGAGGACCGCGACGGAAAGGTCGAACGCTACGAGTTCGTCATCTGCAACGGCGCCCCTCTCGGGTTCAACCGGCAGGACACGACGGGGCTCGATAAGTGGACGAAGACAGCGCGCACCGACAGCATCTTCAAGCTCGCCGCGGATCAATACGATACGACCCTGACGATAGGGGGGAACCAGTTCTCGCGATTCAAGAAAACGCACACCTTCTTCGTCAGGGCAGTCGACGATCGGGGAAGCCGGTCTGAGCCGGCATACCGCTCGTTCACCACCTGGACGCTGGCCCCGGGCGTCAATATCGATTTTCCGCCCAACGCCTTTCCGGGCCACGCGCAGACGCTGCCGCCGATCGTTCGGTTTCACTGGGAGGGCATCGATCCGAGAGACGATCCGTGGCACGTCGCGAAGGTCGACTCGATCCGGTATCTTCTCACGGTCTTTACCGACAGCACCGTGCAGGAGCTGAACGAGCACCTCGGCAGCTTCGAATCGCGCTGGTCCCCGTGGATCGCGACCGACGCGCCGGGCGACTCGGGCGTGTCCACCATCATCGGGGACGACGAGATGCTCGACATGCAGAAACGTTACGTGTTCGCCGTCCAGGCTCAGGACGATGCCGGGGCCGTCACGTCGATATTCGACATGAGATCGAACGTCCGGGTCTTTGCGCTCCTCAAGGTCGTGGGGCCGGAGCTCGCGGTCAAAGAGACGTTTCTCGGCCTGCACAAGTTTCTCGGCACCAAGGGCCGGCCGCAGACGTTCTCCCTTCCCGCCAACTTCGTGTTCAGTTTTACGTGGAAGGCGGATGCGAGCGAATACGGGGGTATAATCAGCGGCTACCGGTACGGATGGGACGTCGCGGATCTATCCAATCCGAACGAATGGGAGGTGCCCCTGAGTCCCTATACGACCTGGGCGCCGCCGCGGAGCTTCAGCTCGGGCGTCCACACGCTGTTCGTCGAGGCCGTCGACAACAACGGCTATTCAACGCTCGCGCAAATAGAGATCAGCATCTTCCCCATCGATATGAGCAGAAACCTGCTCTGGGTCGACGATTTCTATTCGACCGATTTCGTTCAGATCGATTACTCCTTTCCGACCGAGAAGGAGCACGATCAATTCTGGCTCAGGATCTGCGCGCGCGCGCGGGACTTCAAGCCCGACCGCGACGTGTTCGACACCAAGGACTTGAGTTTCATTCCGCCGCGCCCCGAGCTCCTCTGGAAATACCGGAACATCATATGGACCTATTCGTCCGACAGCAGATTCGGCACGTGGGACAACATGGTAAGATTCACTCCGGAGAGCCACATTTCCACGCTTGGCCACTCCACGTTCAATCTTCTTGCGTATTACATGGCTTCGGGCGGGCACCTCTGGACCTGCGGGAGATCGGACAGGCAGGGAGGGCTCGCCGCGGTTCTCTCCGAGAACGCGCAGCGGTTTCCCCTGTACCTGAGATGCGAGATCGACGGGCCGCAATGGGACTGCGCGGATGATACGAGCGGGGTCGAGAGCATGGCGTACAGGGATTACTGCGTCTCCGTGCTGGACAAGGTCCTGGCGATGCCCCGAAACACCTTTTGGTGGTTCGTCCCCGAGAGACGGATCGAATGGGACGCGATGAGCTACGGCTATCTCGACCCGCTCGATGAGGTCACGGGGGCGCGTCCCGGCATGCCCGGCAAGCTTCAGCTCTGGTCGACGGTGACGAAGCCCGGCAACTTCTTCGATCCCCAGGTCAGGGGATTCACCTTTGTCGAGGTGTACGACGTCCAGTTCTGGATGGATTTCGTCGGGGAAAGCTCGCAGTCCTGCTTCCATCCTCTGTACCGCATGCGGGCGCGCAACTCCGTCTCGGCGATCAACGGGGCGGTGATTGCGTTCTGGACGACGAAGTACGCCGATGTGGCCGCGCCCGTTCCGGGCGCCATCGCCGCTCCGAGCGTGCACTTCGGGCTGCCCCTCTGGTACTTCAACCGCGCCCAGGTCGATTCGATAGCCGACGCCATCTTCGACGAATGGGAAATCGGCGAGTACTAGGGGAGACAATGGCGGCGGGATGAACCGGGGACTCGCGCCGCAAGCAGGCCGTCTCGACCGCCCGCCCGGACCGCCCCGTTAAGGAACTTTACTCGTCCCCGAGCGTATGATATATTGGTGCAGTAAGGTGCTCATGTTTTGCCCCGGATAATCCAGGGAGGGTGGGAGGCGCTTTTCGTGTTCCGGCGTTCATATTTTCTGCGCGCGGCGAGCTATTCTATTGTCGTGGCGGCGGTTATGGCTATGCGCGGACCTGCGCACGCTCAGGAACGCGGGCAGAATCTCAAAGGCAAGTTCGATGCGGTCAGCCGGTCGATCGTCCTGGACGGAAGCGCCGTAACCTCTGCCGGAAACCTCCAGATGAACGTGACGAACTTCGGCTTTCTCGGATCGCTTCCCAAGAGCAGCTATCCAATGGCCGATTCTCCTTCGGCCCAATGGCCCGCGGGAAGCGGGGTCGAATATCTCTACGCCGCCGGACTATGGATCGGAGCCGAGGTCGACGGAGTGCCCTCGGTCTCGACCAGCTACCCCGAAATGGAGTTCTATCCCACGGATAGTCCGGTCGATATCATCTACAAGACGAGCGAAGGGTCGAAGGGGGGGCGCAATTACCCCGCAAATCCCGACGACGACGGCGACGGGCGAATCAACGAGGACTGGCTCAACGGGCGCGACGACGACCGGGACGGGCTCATCGACGAGGATTTCGCCGCCATCGGGAAGCTCATGTATTCCTGCTGGTTCACGGACGACCAACCCGTCGCGCGACGGGTATGGCCGAATCACGCGCCGCTCAATATCAAAGTTCGGCAGGAGACGTACCAGTGGAGCGAGGAAAGCAGCTACAACTCCGTGGGCGTGCATTATGATATCGGCAACGAGGGCGGCAGGTTTCTCCAGAACGTCTATTTCGGAATATACGCCGATCTCGACGCGGGACCGAGGAATTATCCGACTTACTTCAAGGACGATCTTATCGGTTCATGGTCGGGCACTTGGTGCGCTCCCATCGGCGGAGGCGTCGAGATGCCCGAGAGGATCAGCACGCTCTATGTCTATGACAACGATGGGGACGGCGGCAAGACCCAAGGCTATTTCGGCGTCGTGCTTCTCGGGACCCAGATGGTCATGAGCGACGGGACCGCTGAAAGATTGCAGGAGTCTCCCGCGGCGATTCGCATTTTCGCCGGCTTGCTTCCGTACGAGCGCGGCGGCGAACCGATCAACGACTTCCAGCGCTATGAGCTTCTCTCGAGAAGCGTATTTCAACCCAACACGGATCAGCCGAACGACTACAAGGCTCTCATGAGCGTGGGGCCGTTCTTCCTCGGTCCCGGGCAATCGATAGCGCTGGATATCGCGTACACGGCCGGCAAGGGGCTCGATGAGTTTCTCGACAACGCGGCGTATATGAAGCTCATCTACAACGGCACATGGGTCGATAAGGACAAGAACCGCAATACGGGAGTCAACGGCCGCGAATCGATCTTCATAGGCGACGAAGGCTCCGCCAAAGACGGGATCTACCCCGATCCCTGCAATAGCCAGGAGAAGGTCAAGGTCGCCGTTCGCGACACGATCTGGATAAACGCCGATTGCTTCGAAGAGACGGAGCTCTGGAACTATCCCGATTGCTTCAAGGGATCGATGTACTTCCGGGATTTTCAAACGGGCATCAACGGCCGCGAGAGCCGGATCAACTGGATCACGAGCGAAACGCCGCCGCCGCCCAACATGCGCGCCGTCGTCGGCGACGGCGTCGTCGGCCTGATCTGGGATAACCTGAGCGAGATCACACCCGATCCCATTACGCTGAAGAAGGACTTCGAGGGCTATCAGGTGTGGAGGGCGGACGAATGGCACCGACCGTCCGGGACCACGATAGCGAGCGGGCCGAGCGACGATCTGTGGCACCTGCTCGACAGCCGCGATCTCATGAACGACGTCGAGCCGAACATCGATCTCGAGAAACCGTGGGCCGACGGCGGATTTCAATACGAGCCTCTTCAGCAGGTGGAAGGGAAAGCGCTGTTGCTCAAGGCCTTCGAGGAGAATCTCTACTACGATCCGTTCGGCAAGGTCCCCTGCCCTCCCGGAGTCACGGAGGCGGAATGCGACACGCTGGAGGCGCTCGCGCGGTGGAATCTCGGCTATGATGGCGGCAGACAATACTACCGATACGTCGACCACGACGTGAAGAACGGGATTCCCTATTTCTACTCCGTCATCGCCTATGAGCCGCTCTACTCCAACGGCAAGCCGAAGGGCATGGGGCGGGCGGATACGCCCTACGCGAATTTCGTGTACGCGATGCCGCGGTCGGAAGCCCAGGAAGCGGAAGATTTCGCGGAGAAGGCCGTCTACGTCGTGCCGAATCCGGTCACGCGCGAAGCGATGGCGCCGTGGACGTTCCAACCGAACAACGCGGATCCTTCGGGAGAGAAGGCCGAATTCCGGAACCTCCCGAAGTGTCCGAACACTGTGCGCATATTCACCGTCGCGGGGGATCTCGTGCAGATCCTTCGCCACAACGGGAGCGCCGGAAACGGCACTCTTGCATGGAACTTGGTATCGCGAAACGGGCAGACCGTCACGAGCGGCGTCTATCTCTTCAGCGTCGAACCGGATGACGGGCGATTCCCGAGGTTCGTCGGGAAATTCGTGGTGATACGATGATGCGCATGCGCGGATATCCATCGATTGCGGTTCTCGTTTGCGCGCTCGCTCTCGCGTGTCTTTTCGGCTGCGACGAGAGCACCTTTATCGGCGATCCGGCCTTGAACCAGGCTCCGACGGTTCGCCTTACCGGCGGTCCTCCCGAGGGGGACACGACGAGCTACCGGATCAAGTTCAGCTGGATGGGAAACGACCCCGACGGCACCGTGGAGGGCTACGAATACGTCATGTGCGACGGAAGCCCCGGAGGCTTCGATCCCGCCGATACGACCGGCCTCGGTGCATGGACGAAGATCCACTGCACGGACAGCACGTTCGCGTTTTCGGCCTCCGAGAACGGCGAAGAGGTGAACGTCGGCGTCGGCAAGTACTCCTCATATTGCCGGAGAGTCCATACGTTCTTCATCAGGGCGGTGGACGACAAAGGAACGAGATCAAGAGCGGCCTACCGGTCGTTCACGGCGAGCACCCTTGCCCCTTACGCCGTGATCGAGTCCCCCCACAACGCGTTTGCCGGGAGGGAGCAGCAGCTCCCTTCGCTCGTCAGGTTCACGTGGAGGGGGGAAGACCCGATCGACGATCCGTGGAACGTTCAGGAGCCCGAATCGATCCGCTATTTTCTCGCCACCCACTCGCTGAGCATCATCGAGGATCTGAACAGGAATCCGGAGAATTTCGAGAGCCGCTGGTGTCCGTGGATCCCGTATCACGCCCCGGGAGATTCCGGAACGTCGACCATTATCGGCGACGATGAGATCGTCGCGAAGGGATTCGGATACATATTCGCCGTGCAGGCCAAGGACGAAGCGGGCGCCGTGACGTCCGTGTTCGATGCGGGCCAGAACGTGAGGATATTCAGGGTGTTCAATCCTCCGGGGCCGCTGCTCACGGTGAGAGAGCGGAACCTCGGCTCTTACACCTTCATCGGCGGAAGGAACAGGGTAGAGACGTTTCGCGTCCCCGGCGGGTTCACGCTCGATTTCGGCTGGACGGCCGACGCGTCGGCCTACGGCGCCATCGTGAGCTCGTACCGGTACGGGTGGGACGTCGTGGATCTCTCCGATCCGAGCGAATGGGACGTGCTCCCCTCGCCGCTCGTCAGGGCGGCGCCGCTAACGTCGTTCCGCGCGGGAGTCCATACGCTTTACATCGAAGCGACGGACAACATGGGCACGACGACGCTCGCCCAGTTCGAATTCACGATCTTTCCCATGAAGATGACGAGGAATCTGCTCTGGGTCGACGATTTCTACTCGACCAATTTTCCCCAGACCAGCTACGCCTTCCCGACGGAAAAGGAGCACGACGATTTCTGGCTGCATGTCTGCAGCAGGGCGAGGGATTTCGATCCGGGCTCCGACGTCTACGAAACGGCCAGCAAGAGCTTCCTCGAGCCGGATATCGAGATCCTGTGGAAATACAAGAACATCATCTGGACCTATTCGGCGGGTGACGACGTCATGGCGTGGGACGACATGGTCCGGTTCACGCCCGAATCGTGGATCACCGAAACGAGGAGCGCGAGGTTCAACTACCTCGCGTATTACGCATCGGCCGGAGGGCACATCTGGACGGAGGGAAAATCCGATTCGCGGGGAGGCCTCGGGGCGGTGCTCTCCATCACGAATCAGTCGTTCCCCCGGAACCTCCGGTGCGAGATCGCGGGACAGAGCACGGGGTGCGAAGGCGACACGAGCGGCGTCAACAGCATCGCTTACCGGACGTATTGCGTGACCGTCATCGACAAGGTCAGACCCGCTCCGCGCATCGATCCCCGGATGCCCGATCGGCGCATCGACTACGACGCCATGGCACACGCCTTCAAGGACACCCGGGAGCCGCTCACGACGGGGCATCCCGATTTGCCCAACAAGCTCACGCTCTGGAGCCAGGTCACGAAGGACGGGATGTTCTTCGATCCCAAGGTGCAGGGATTCACCTACGTGGAGGTGTACAATCCGACGTACTGGATGCGAACGATCAACACGAGCAGACAGCTGTGCTTCAGCCCGATGTACCGGATGAGAACCCGGAACGTGCTTTCCGCCATAAACGGCGACGTCGTGGCGTTCTGGACGACGAGATTCGCGGGAGTCATCGCGGACGCCCCGAACGCCGTGGATGCGCCGAGCGTGCACTTCGGATTCCCGCTCTGGTTCTTCAATCGCGCGCAGGTGGATTCCATCGCCGACGTCATCTTCGACGAATGGGCTATCGGCGCGTACTGACATCTGCGCGGGTTCAGCGACGCGGGGCCGCAGGCGTGTACGAGGCGGGATCCTGCCGGTAGTAGCGGGAGAGCTGCTCATAGAGCTCCGGGTGAGCGGCCTTGAGATCGTGCGGCAACTCGAAGAACGCCTCGGTCGCGACGGCGAAGAACTCGGCGGGACTCTCGGCGCCGTACTCGTCGAGCAGCGTCGGCCGGTGGCGCTCCACGGCTTCGACGAGCGCGTCGTACTCCGCGCCGAGGACGCGCGACCAATCGGCGTACATCGATTGTTCCGGCAGCGGAGGCGCCCCGTCCGCGATCCCCGATTCGTCGTCGAGCTGATGGGCGAACTCGTGGAACACGACGTTGTAACCGTCGTGGACGTCAGCGACGCTTTCCAGAACGTCGTCCCACGAGAGGATGAGGGCTCCGATGTCCCACGATTCGCCGTCGCGCTCCTCGAAGTCCTCGATCACGACACCGCCCGGCCCGCGTTCCTTCAGCGGGGCGACGAACGCGCGCGGATAGACGAGGACCGACTGCAGGAGGGGATAGATATCGGTTTTCCGGTGGAGCAGGAGCATGCATGCCTGCGCGGCGATCGTGAGCCGGATCTCGTCCGTGATCAGGAGACCGTCGCACCCCTCGAACTTCTTCTCGGCGAGAAAGATCTGAACGAGCCCCCGGAGCTCCTCTTGATCGGCCGGCGGGAGAAAGCGATAATACGGCACGTTGCGCTCGACGATCGCGAGCTGATCGGATGGGAACGGCGTCTTCTTGAGGCGCTCGCGGCGCTTCTTCTTCGTTTCGAACAGCATGGTGGCGGAATTGTAGCTCAAAGCCCCCGGGTGTGATAAAATATTTTTGAGCGGAAGCTGCATATAAGGAAGGGATCCCACGTGCGCGCTGCGATATGGATACAATGCGGCATCCTGATGTTCCTCGGGCCGGCGGTCGCGGCGACGACGCTGAAAGTGCCGGGCGCCTATGCGACGATTCAGGCCGCCGTCGATCGGGCCGGGAACGGGGATACGATCCTCGTGGCGCCGGGGACGTACACCGAGCCCCAGGTTCTCTTTGACACCAAGGGCAACGTTCACCTGGTGAGCAGCGGGGGCCGCGCGGCGACGACGCTGAGTGGCGATCTCGCGCTGGTGAATTCGAGCAAGATCGTCGTCAGGGGTTTCACGATCAACGGACAGGTGAGGATTCTCTGCAACACGCTCACCGTCGTCGCGGACTGCGATATTGCGGGATCGGGCGGGAGCGGGATCATTATCGCCGGGTGTCCCGGCGGCGCCTATTCGGACGTCAAGATAGAGGGAAACCGCGTTCGCGGCCATTCGGGGCACGGCGTAGAAGCGGAGCTGAGCGGGGGGAAGGCCAGAATCGCCGGCAACGAGATCCGCGACAACGGCGCATCGGGCGTTTCGATCACGCACTCGTACAGCGAGGTCGCGGGGAACGCGATTCATGACAATGCGGGGCACGGCATCGAGATCGTCGAGGGGACCTCGTCGATGCGTGGCAATACGATCGCCGGAAATGCCGGCGCCGGAATCCACGTCGCCTCGGGGGGCAAGCCGTATACGCAGACGATCGCCGGCGATATCGTGGCGGTCAACGGAACCGCCGGATTGTTCGGAGACGCGGGGGGCATATACAACGTCTCGTGCTGCGACGTTTGGAACAACGGACCGGCGGGAGGCTTCAACTATGCCGGCGCGATCGCGGATCGGACCGGCGTCGATGGCAATATATCCGCGGATCCCCTCTTCTGCGACCTCGCGGCGGATAAGCTCTCCCTCCTCGAAGGATCGCTGGCGCTCGTCCAGAGCTGCGGATCGATGGGCGCATACGATGAGCCGGGCTGCGCGCAACCCGACGCGGCGCGGCGGGCGACGTGGGGAGAGATCAAGGGGCGCTATCGCTGACGAATCTCTGCGAGATCCGCTCGCCGCGGCTTGATCCCGAAGAAAGGCGCACTGGCGGCGTTTCTAGTCTTTATTTGCCGCCTGAGGACCTTTGCTCTTTCGTATCGGCGAAAGGAAGGCGAGCATGACTTCTTGCTTTGCCCTGATCGCGCCCGAATCCTGCTCAATCAAATTCATTGTCTTGAGCGCGTTAATGTCCCGCTTCACGGTCTTTTCGGTCTTGCGCGCGTACGTCTCTGCGATGCGAGGAGTAATATATCTCACTTGAGCAAGGGGAACGGGTGCATTCTGCCCTGCCAGATCAAGCACAAGTCTCTTTCTCCTCAGATCGGTTACGGAGTCTCTGTCCTTGAAGATCGAATGCACATAGTTGATCCAGTGAACTGCCATTTGTTGTTTCTTGATTGCATCAATCTGCTCCTTCAGGCCGTCGATGAATCCGCGCAAGGCATAATCCAAAAACGGGAAGATATTGCCGCCGGATTTATGTGCTATATCGAGCTGGCGGTAATATTCGCTCCGCGTTTGATTATAATGGTTGCTCAACAGATGCACGGCTGTAGCCGGAATCCCCACGCCGAGAAGAATCTGGAACTCGATCAATCTTGCGGTTCGACCATTGCCGTCAGCAAACGGATGTATCCAGGCAATGTAGATATGAGCCAAGATCGCTTTTATTATTCCAAAGGCGATCTCGTAACCTTGTGGAACAGCGATCTCCGAATTGATCCACTTGCACAGTCCCTCCACGAGGAATTCGCAATCCTGGGGAGGCGCTCCTTTATAGCGGCCGACAAAAACATCATGCTGCCTGATTTCGCCGGGGATAACCGCCTCGTCCAGGGGCAGGTTCTTGAGAACGAGTTTGTTGTACGATTTGATTTGAGCGACGTTCAAATCCGCCAAGCCACCTCCCAGAACCTGCTTGCCGATTATATGACACGCTTCGATTATATTGTCGATCTCCTGTCCCAGATACTCTTTCGAGGGGGGCAGTTTCAACTTC
>JAPLKY010000037.1 GCA_026387805.1 Candidatus Krumholzibacteriia bacterium | reverse complement strand
CCGTCTCTCCCACCGCGGGCGTGATCACGGACGTGTGGATCTTTCCTTCGTATTCCCAGACGAACTTCATGGGCTGGCCCGGTCTCGGCAGAATCCGGCTCACGAGGTCGGAGTATTTCGTCACCGTCGTGTCGTTGATCGAGAGAATCGTCGCGCCGGTGCGCAGGCCCGCGCGGTCCGCGGGACTCTGCCTCTTGACGTCGCCGATGCGCGCGGGCGCGGGAAGATACGATGCGATCCCTATTCCCCAGGCTTCGCTCTTCGCGTCGTATCGGGGCTTGATATCGATCGACAGGGTGTCGGCGCCGCGTCGGAGCGTATACTGGGAGCTCTCTCCCTTCTTTTCGGCGAGGACCTTTTCGATCTGTTCCGAGTACCTGAGACGCACGCCGTCGATCGAGATAATCGTATCCCCGACCCGCAGTCCGGCTTGCCCGGCGGGGCTGTCCCGCTCGATCTCCTGAATCGCCGTCACCGGACTCACGTAGATCCCCTCGACATAAAGACTGACTACGTAGACGAACAGCGCGAGGATGAAATTCATCGCGGGGCCCGCGACCACGACCGACATCCTGCGCAGCGGACCCTTGTTCCGGTACATGCGATCGGGAGGAACATCGGGCTCGCCCGCCGTTCCGCGCGCCTGATCCTTCGCCGCGCGCGCTTCATCCTCCGTTTCGCTCATCTCCCCCGCGAATTTGACGTAGCCCCCGAACGGCAGAGCGCTGATCGCATACTCGGTCTCGCCGACCTTCTTGCGCAGCAGCTTCGGCCCGAATCCGAACGAGAAGGTCACGACGTAGATGCCGTTGAGCTTCGCGACGATGAAATGACCGAACTCGTGCACGAAGAAGACGATACCTAGGACGAACAGGAACGCGGCCATGGTGAGTATCATGAATCCTCCAACCTGTCACAAACGCTTCCCGGTGCCGCCTCGCGAGGAATTCTCTCGTCCAGCGGTCCGCTTCGAGAACGTCATCGAGCGCATCGATCGGACGCGTCGCGTGCGCCCCGAGCGCTTCCTCGATCCACGAGACGATCGCGAGAAATCCGATCCTTCCCGCGAGAAAGGCCTTCACGGCGACTTCATCGGCGGCATTCAGCACCGCCGGCGCCGTTCCGCCGCGCTCCGCCGCCGCGAGGGCGAGCGAGTACGCAGGGTATTCATCGCGGGAAAGGGGCGCGAATTCGAGCCGTCCGAGCTCATCGAGGCCGAGGGAGCGCCACGGAAACTCCCGCACGTCCGGATAGTACAAGGCGCTCATGAGGGGCAACTTCATATCGGCCGGCCCGAGGTGCGCGATGAGGGATCCGTCGCGCAGGCGCACGATCGAATGGACGATCGACTGCGGGTGCGCCACGACCTTGATCGCGTGGTAGGGAAAATGAAAAAGCCAGTGGGCCTCGATCACCTCGAGCCCCTTGTTGAGAAGATTCGCCGAATCGACCGTCACCTTCGGTCCCATCTTCCAGGTAGGATGGTTGAGGACCTGCTCGACGGTGACGTCGGCAAGATCCGCCTGGCGTCTTCCGTAGAACGGCCCTCCCGACGCGGTCAGGATGATCTCGATCGTCTCGTCCCGGTATCCGCGCAGGCAGCGCGCGAGGGAGAAAT
>JAPLKY010000061.1 GCA_026387805.1 Candidatus Krumholzibacteriia bacterium | reverse complement strand
CCTCAGCTTGCGGGTTTCACCCTCGTGCATCTCTTTCCCGGCGAAGTGCCGTTCGGGGAAGGGGAGCTCTTTACCTATGCGATACAGTACGGATTGATATATGCCGGCGACGCGACGCTCGAGGTCCGCAACGTCGCCGTGCTCGACAGCGCCAGGGCGTACCACGTCATATCCACGGCTCGCACCAGCAGTGCGTTCGATCACGTGTTCAAGGTCCGCGACCGGCACGATTCGTTCGTCGACTACGACAATCTGTTCTCCCTCAGCTTCGAGAAGCATCTGCGCGAGGGGAAGTTCAAGCGCGATGAGAAGGTCGTATTCGACCAGAAGAACCACGTGGCGATCTATCCGGACAAGAGGGTGCCCATTGCTCCGAACACGCATGATTTCCTGAGCGCCCTCTACTACGCGCGGACGCTTCCTCTCGAGGTCGGCCAGGCGATCGCGATGGCGAATCATACGGGAGGGAAGAATTACCCGATCTACATAAAGGTGTTGCGACGCGAGAGGGTCAAGGTGCCGGCGGGAGAATTCGATTGCCTCGTCGTGGAGCCGATTCTTCAGACGTCGAGTCTTTTCGAGCATAAGGGGAAGTTGACAATATGGATTACCGATGATACGGTCAAAATGCCCGTTCTGCTGCGATCGAAGGTCGTGATCGGCGCCTTCGAGGCGGTTCTCAAGAGCTATACGATGAGCGCCGCCGAGAGGCGGATCATCGAGCGGAAGGATTTGCCCGGACATGGCGAGTAGATTCGACGAGATTGACCTCACGCGCGTCAGAACCGTTTCCATCCGGGAGCGGGGAAGCAAGGTCACGGTGCGCGATTTCGGCGATCCGGTCAAGGGCGGGCACGCGTTCACCCGCTGGAAAGAATCCCTTCCGCGACAGCTCGCCGCGAGGCGGCTCGAGACCGTCGCGCACGCGATTCGCCGCGCCGCGGCCGGGAGGAAGGGCGAGGTCGTCTGGATGATCGGCGCGCACGTCATCAAGTGCGGCCTATCGAGGTATCTCATCGAGCTGATGAGGAAAGGGTACGTCACCGCGATCGCCATGAACGGCGCGGCCGCGATACACGATTACGAGATCGCCTCCTTCGGAGAAACGTCCGAGGACGTGAGAGAGAACCTCGGGAGCGGGATTTTCGGGTTCGCGCGCGAGACCGCCGAAGGCTGTTTCGCGGCGATCTCGAAGGGCCGTCCGGAGGGATGGGGGCTCGGCGAATCGCTGGGCCGTTCGCTCGGAGAGGCGAAGGCGCCGAACCGGGAGTACAGCGTTCTTGCGGCGGCGAGCGTCTTCGGCATTCCCGCTACCGTTCACGTGGCGATCGGCACCGATATCCTCCACCAGCATCCCGGATTCGACGGCGCGGCGTGGGGAGAGCTTTCGGCGCGGGATTTCCGCATACTCGCCGCGCGGATCGAGCGTCTCGGGCGGGAAGGGGGAGTGGCGCTCAACGTCGGCTCCGCGGTCATCCTGCCCGAGGTATTTCTCAAGGCGTTCAGCGTCGCGCGAAATCTCGGCGCTCCCTTCGACCGACTCACGACGTGCAACATGGATATGACGCAGCACTACCGGCCGAAAGAGAACGTGCTCGAACGGCCGACCGCTTTCGGCGGCTCCGGAATCCCGATAACGGGACATCATGAGATCATGATTCCCCTTTTGTACTCCTATCTGCTTTCGTAATACGATGAATCTCAAGATCCTCGGCATCATCATCGTGCTCGCCCTCGCGTTTCGGGCGCTTTTCTGGCTCGAGGTTCTGGGACCGGCGGCGCCGCTCCGCGGCGACGAGATCGACTATGACGCGATTGCGCGATCGCTCGCTTCGGGGCACGGCTTTTCCTTGATCCCCGACATGCCGACGGCGGCACGGCCGCCGCTCTACCCGATCCTCCTCGCCGGAGTCTACCGGATCGCCGGAGCCCGGGCGGATGCGGGGAAGATCCTCCAGATACTGCTCGGTGGAGCGATCGTCCTTCTCGTGTATCTGCTCGCGCGGAGGCTCTTCTCGGAAACCGCGGCGCTCGTCGCCGCGGCCATCGTCGCGTGCAACCCGTCGCTCATCTTCATCAGCTCGTATCTGCTCGCGGAGAATATATACATAGTGCTTCTCCTCTCATTCCTCGTCCTTTTCGCGGGTGGACGGACGAAACCGCTCTCGTATGCGGCGTGCGCCGTGGGGGGGATTCTGCTGGGGCTCGCGAGTTTCGCGCGACCGAACGCCTTTCCCTTCGCGATATTCGCGGCCGGCTCCTTTCTGCTCTTCGGAACGGGCGCGCGCGGGGCGCGGCTCGGAAAATCGATCGTCATGCTCGCGGCCGCATTCGCGGTCCTGGCGCCGTGGGCGGCCCGGAACGAGGCGCGACTCGGAAAACCGGTTCTCTTCACGACTCATGGGGGGATCACGTTCTACCAGGGGAACAACCGCGTCGCCTGCGACGTTCCGACCTATCGGGGGACGGTAGCTCCCCTCGAGGCGCTGCCGGGCTGGGACGACATCAAGGCGAAGGGCGAGATCGCGGGGGACGCGGAGGCGTGGCGGCTCGGGAAGGCGTTCATCAGGGAGAATCCCGATCTCGTTCCGCGGATGGCCGCATGGAGATTCATGCGATTCTGGCGGCTCGCCGGCGATGCGCCGTACAGCGGGGTGAAGAGCGGTTGGTGGTGGGATAAGAGCAAGCGCTTCGGCGGTCTCGCGAGCTCCCTCGACGTCGTCTATATTTTTTCCATCGTCGTCATTCCCCTGTTCATCATCGGCCTCGTGATGACCATCAGGCGCGCCCGCTCGCTCGTCTATCTCTACGGCATGATTCTCGTGCACACGGCGAGCGCGATCGTCTTTTTCGGCTCGCTCAGGGCGCGCATGGGTATCGAGCCCGTGATCGCCGTCTTCGCCGGAAGCTGCGCGGTGCGCCTGCTCGCCTTGGCGCGCAGGAGGAACGACCCGACCTTCTGACCGCGCGCGCCGGATAGTCCCCCGAATCCCTCGCCGATGTGGAGAAAACCGGCATTTCGAGGCATTTTGGTGATTGACAGAATCGGTCGATGTATGATATCATCTGGCTACTGAAGGAGGATCGTAAAGAGCGTTTGCTATAGGAATTTTGCTTTGAGGCACAGAGGCTCGCGCCTGCCCGCTTTGAAGTAAGTTTTTATGGCAAACGTTTTGCTTTGCCCGGGCAGGCCCAACGCCCGGGTTTTTTGCGGTTATGGAGGCAACAATGGCTGGATCCCCGGAACTGCAGGAAGCTGTTTACGGCAAGGAGCCGGCTGCGAGCATCGTTGAACTCAAAATGGTCCGCGAGGACCGGTTCTATCATTTTCTGAAGAGGGGAACGGATGTCGTCGTCGCCATTTTCCTCCTGACCCTCTTCCTTCCCATAATCCCGGTTGTCACGATCCTCATCAAGCTCGATTCTCCCGGCCCGATCTTCTTCCGGCAGAAACGCGTCGGCAAGAACGGCAGGATCTTCAGCTTCTACAAGTTCCGCTCGATGGTCAGCGGCGCGGAAAACGTCATCGGAGCGCTCAGGCCCCTGAGCGGCGTCGACGGTCCCGTTTTCAAGATCAAGAACGATCCGCGCATTACCCGAGTCGGTCGTTTTCTGCGCCGCTCGAGTCTCGACGAGCTGCCGCAGCTCCTCAACGTGATCAAGGGGGAAATGAGCATCGTCGGACCCCGTCCGAATCTACCCTCCGAAGTATCCCAGTACCTTCCCTGGCAGAAGCGGCGTCTCGAAGTGACGCCGGGAATCACCTGTTTCTGGCAGATCGCGGGGCGCAGCCATATCGGCTTTCAGGAATGGATGCGTCTCGATCTCGAGTACGTGCGTAAGCGCAGCTATGTCACGGATCTCAAGATCATGTTCAAAACGGTTCCTGCCGTGATCGCCAGGAAGGGAGCCTACTGATTTCCCGGGCATATATCTTGCATTTAAACAATTTAAACAAATTGACAGAGCGTCTGCATGCATATAGATTCTGACTTAATTGTATGCTATTTCAGGGATAATGGCGGATTCTCTGTCGCGTGAAGGCGGATGATGAATAGTCGGGGCGCAAAGGTTCTGGCCGTTCTCGGTCTCATAGTTTTCATCCTCGCGGGGTGCGGGGGAGGGAACCGCCTTATCTCGAACCGGGACGGAAAGGTCGAGAGCGGAGAGCTCATTCTCGACTCCCTTCCGATGAGGCCGGATGCATCCGAGTACGTGATCGGGCACGGGGATGCGCTCGACATCCTCTTTCTGTACGCCGCCGATTTCAACCAAATCGATCTCAAGGTGAGGCCGGACGGGAAGATCTCCCTCCCGTACGTGGGGGACATCGTCGCGGTGGGAAAGCCGGTTTCCGCGCTCGACAGCGTGATCACGGCGCGCTACGCGGAGATCATCGTGAATCCCGACGTCACGGTTATCGTGAGGAGTTTCCGGCCCCAGGTCGTCTATGCGCTCGGAGAGGTCGCGAGCCCCGGCGGATATGAGTATCACGACGGCATGACGCTCGCGAATGCTCTCGCTCTGGGCGGAGGGCCCAGCAAATCCGGAAAGAGGAGCGAGGTTCTCGTCATCAGGCGCGTCGCGCCGGACCATGTCGTGGGCATCCAGGTCGACATAAACGATCTTCTGTCCGGAAAGCGGTTCGATCTCGATATTCCGCTCCAGGCCTTCGACATTGTGTATGTGCCGAAATCCAAGATCGCGCAGGGGCAGGATTTCATGCTCGCGCTCAAGGAGCTTATTCTGACGCCTTCGGAATTATACCTCCGGGGCTGGCAGGTGGCGAACGTGAAAATTCTGTATGATTTTTACCGGAAATCGGGGGCAACGTACTAACGATTGTATGGAAACCGTTGAAATAAAAAAAGAGTCGACGGTAAAGGATTTCCTCGAGGTCATCTTCCGCAGGAAGTGGATCATCCTCAGCATCGTCCTCGTGTCGACCGCGATCGTCGTCATTCTCAACATGAGGAAACCCGCGGAATACGAGTCGACCGCGAAGGTTCTCATCAAGCGCGGCGAAGCGCCCGGCGTTTTCGATCGGGGCGTGCGCACCCTGAACTGGGAGGAGGAGATCACC
>JAPLKY010000430.1 GCA_026387805.1 Candidatus Krumholzibacteriia bacterium | reverse complement strand
ATGAGCGCGTGCGTCCCGATCACGAGGTCGATCTCTCCGGCGTTCACCTGCTCGTGAATGCGCTTCTTATCGGCCTTCGCCGTCGAGCCGATGAGAAGCTCCATGCGGATCCCGAGCCCCTCGCACAGCTCCCGCGAGCGCTCGTGATGCTGGAGCGCGAGTATCTCCGTCGGCGCCATGAACGCCGCCTGATAGCCCTTGCCGATGGCGAGCACCGTCGCGGCGAGGGCGACCACGGTCTTCCCCGAGCCGACCTCTCCCTGGAGAAGCCTGTTGAGACCGCCCTTCTCCACGTCAGCGCGTATCTCGTCGAGCACGCGCCTCTGCGCCCCGGTGAGCTCGAAGGGGAGACTCGCGAGAAACCGCTCGAGGAGCGGGTGCGGCGCCGCGACGGGCGGCCGCTGCTTCTTCCGCGTGAGGTTCTTCCGCCGCTCCTTGATGAGAAGGTGCAGGAAGAAGACCTCCTCGATCTTGAACCTGCGGCGCGCTTTCTCGAGAGTCTCGTAGGTGTCGGGGTAATGCGCCTGGCGAAACGCCTCCTCGCGCGGAGGCACGTCGAATCTTCGCAGCAGGTCGTCCGGCAGAATCTCGCGGATCTGGCCGGCGCATTTTTCGCATGCCGCGGCCACGATCTTCCGCATCATGCGCTGGGAGATGCCCGCGGTGAGCGGATAGATGGGGACGATTCTCCCCGCGTGGAGAAGCGATTCGGTGAGCTCTCCCCCGATGATCTCGTACTCGGGAGAGACGATCTGGCGCCGGTCGCGGTAGAGCCCGAGCTCCCCACTCACGACGACTCTCTCCCCTTGCTTGAAATATTTCTCGAGGTAGGGCTGGTTGAAGAACACGAGGTTCACGACGCCGGTCTCGTCGCCGACCGCGACCGTGAAGATCTTCTGGCCCCGGCGGGCCCTCCGCATCGAGATCGCGAGAATGGTGGCGACGAAGGTCGCGTTCGAGCCGATGGGCAGTTTGCCGACCGGGACGAGGTCGCGCCTGTCGTAGTAGGCGCGGGGAAAATGCGATATGAGGTCCTCGACGGTTCTGATGCCGAGGCGCTCGTTGATGAATTGGCTGCTTTCATCCAGCAGCCCGACCCGTCTCTCCCGGTTCTCCATTATTAGCTTGCCAAACCCTTCACTTTCATATACATTAATCGAGCTTTTCGGTTATCAGGAGGATACCAGATGTCGAAAGTTTGTGCCATATGCGGGAAAAAGCCGGGCGTCGGACACACCGTCAGCCACGCCCATAACCTGACCAAGCGCCGGTGGCTTCCAAATCTTCAAAAGATACGCGTCGAGATCGACGGAACCGCCCAGAGGGCATACGTTTGCACGCGCTGCATCAAGGGCGGCAACATAAAGAAGGTCTGAGCCCGCTCTCTCACGGAGCCCCCGCGGATCCATCCCGCTCCATCGCCTCGAAGCGTTTGAAGAGTGTGCCGCGACGCACGGGACCCGAGATCGCATCCCACGGGAATGCAGTCTCGGGTCCTTTTCTTTCGTGCGGAAAACTCACGTTCACCCCCGCCTCCTTGAGCGCGCGCTTCCATGACAATCCACCTTCGACGTAATGCACGATCGCGCGGCCTATGCGCTCGTCCCCCGTCGAGAAGAGCGCCTGACGGAGGGCGGAGCGGACCGATTTAATCTGGACGCCGAGCCCGAGCCGCCGCAGCATCTTTTCGACGGCGCGCTGACGCTCGGCGATCTCGCGTTCTTCCGGCATCGCCCAAAACTGGAGAGGCGTCCAGGGCTTCGGGACAAGGGGATTCACATGCACCGAAAAGCCTCTCCCCCCGATCGCCTTCCTGAAGCGTTCCATGAAGATCTCCGTCTCGACGAGAGTCGTCTCGTTTTCCCCGGGACAGCCGATGAGAAGATACAGGGTGAAGTGCCTTACCCCGGCCGCGCGGAGCTTCGCGGCGGCAATGAAATAGACCTCGTCCGGCACGCGCTTCCCGAGGGCGAAGCGCACGCGTTCGCTCCCCGACTCGGGCGCGAGGCTCGCGCTCGCCGTGCCGATGCTCCCCACGAGGGCCGCCTTCTCGTCGTCGAGGTCCTCGGCGCGGAGCGAGCTGAACGACACGGCGATACCCCTGGATGCGAGCAGCTTCACGATCGGGACAAAGTCCGGGTTTGCGGCCACGGCCGTGCTCACGAGCCCGATCCTCTTCACGGCCGGGTGGAGACCTTCGACGAGCTCCTTGAACGCGGAGAGCGGCATGAAACGGAAGGGCCGGTAGATCGACGCCGCGAGACAGAACGCGCAGGCGCCGGGGCAACCGCGGCCGGACTCGACGAGCATCGTGTCGGGAAATACGCTCTCGGGCGTAATGATGACGGACCTGGGGAAATGCGACGGCGAGACGGGATCCCTGAAGCTCACGCCCGCGCTGGAGAATCCGGGCACGAGCATCCCGGGGATTCTTGCGAGGGCTTCGAGGAGGACTCCCGGCTCACGGGAGCTCTGCCGATCGATTTCATCCCTGCTCATCTCCTCGAGCAGACGAATGATCTCCCCGAGCGTCTCTTCCCCTTCGCCGAGGGCGAGCGCATCGACGATATCGACGAGGGGCATCGGATTCGCGCTCACGGCGGGGCCTCCGGCGATGACGAGAGGCCGCCCTCCGCGCCTCTCCCGCAGCGGGGGCACCCCCGCCTCGTGGAGCATTCGCACAGCATTGATGAAGTCTTCTTCGTATGAGATCGAAAAGAGGATAACCGACACCGAGGAAATACTTGATCCGGTATCGAGCGTTACTGGAGATGTATCCGCAAATACCCTATCAACACGTACGTTAGAAGATTGTCGCAAGCCCTTGTAGAGGAACTGAAAGCCGAGGTTCGAGATCCCTATGCGGTAGGGCGCGGGATAGGCCGCGACAACCAGCTCCGCTCCTCGTCCAGGGGCGGGAAGCCGCTCGATACTTACTTCTTTTCCGAGGATATTTTCACGAGGATTGTTCCGGTGAGGTTGATGCAAACCGACCCCCGGCTCAGCGTGCCTCGAAGTCGAGCAGACCGCGCCCGAAGAGATTGCGCGCGAGGACATTCTCGGGATCGTGCTCGATGAGCTTCTTGAGAAGCGCTTCCGCCTCGGCCTCGCGCCCCTCGTTCCGCAGCGTCAGCGCGAGCGAGAGGTTCGCCTCGCTGTACTCGGAGTTCACGCCGAGGCTCTTCCGGTAGAAACGCTCCGCCGCCGCGAGATCCCCGCGATAGAACTTGATGTCGCCGAGAATCTTGAAGAGATCGGCGAAATCGACCTGCGGCGGATCGAGGATCTTCTCCGCGCCTTCGTAGTCACCCTTTCCGATCATGAGGTGCGCGAGCTTCTCCTTCGCGCACAGAAAGTCGGGATTGATCTCGAGCGCGCGCCTGAAGAACCGCTCCGCGTCGACGAGCTTCTCCATGCGCAAATAGCATTCGCCGAGGAAATAGAGCACGTCGGCGCTCTCCCCTCCCGCGTCGAGGATGTCCTTGAGAACGATCATCGCCTCCTCGAGATTCCCCTCGCGCAGATGCACGAGAGCGAAGCTGAGATCCACGGCGCCCTTTCTCTCTTCGTGCTTCGTCGCGTCGGAGAGATACTCGATGGCGCGCTTGCGGTCGCCGAGCGCATAGAGAAGAAGCCCGTAATAGTAACGCGCCTTCGAGTACGCCGGCGAAAGGGTGAGCGATTTCTCGAGGGCGCTTCGCGCCCTGTCGAGCTCGCCGAGATAGAAGTAGGTCGCTCCGAGGTAGCACTGCAGATCGGAGTAGTCCGGTTTGATCGACGCGGCCTTTTCGAAATGCGCGATCGCTTCGCGGTAGAGCTTCTGGTCGAGGTTCGTAATTCCGAGATAGAAATACGCCTCGACGTAGCCGGAATTGATCGAGACGGCCGCTTCGAGCTCGCGTTTCGCGTCGGGATGATCCCCTTTGCGCAGATACGAAAGGGCGAGTTTGAACCGGAGATCCGCATAATCGGGATGCGCCTCGAGCGCCGACGAAAAGGCCTGAACCGCGGAATCGAAATTGCCCGTGTTATACGCCTCGATCCCTTCCTTGACGGCGTCATCAAACTCTGAGTCGGTCCGCATCAGCAGCTTGAGGGATGCAAGGGGAGGAATGCTCGTCTCGCGGCCCGCCAGGTGCTCGCTCAGGAACTTGCTTATCGGATTCGGGCTCTCCGCGCCGATCTCGAGCGCGCGTTTGAACACGGCGTCCGCTTCGTCCCTATCCCCCTTTTCGTGGAGAACGATGCCGAGATAGCAGACGGCCTCGAAGTAGTTCGCATTGAGCTCGATAGCGGTGCGGAGGCTCGCGATCGATTCATCGATAGCCCCGAGCCGGTGATGGATGACGCCCATCCGGTAGAATACGTCCGGATAGGTCGGATTCTCCTCGACCGCCTTCTTGAAATGGACAAGCGCGTCGTTCGGGTCGCCGGCGAGATATTTCGCGGTCCCGATGTGAGCGTGCGATTCCGCGGCATAGAACATCCCGAGGGAGTAGAACGGATCGTCCTTGCCCGCTTTGGGAATCGCTTTCTCGAGCTCGGCGACGGCAAGCTCGTATTTGCCCTCGTTGTAGAGCTTGATCCCGCGCTCGTACTCGGGGTTCTTGTTGATGCCGAATATCTTTCCCCAGAGGGACACGCACCGCTCCCCGGATCAATCCAGCTGCTTGCGCAGGAACGTCGGGATATCGAGATTGGGCTCGTGATAGCTCCCGAAGTTCACCGCGTTCAAACCGACGCCCGTACGGGCGAGATTGTCTATTTCCACCGGCGTGGGAGCCTCCTCGAGATCCCTGATGCTGATGATCTCGGGGGCTCTCGGCTCGGCGGCGATCTCCGGCTCCCGGACCGGCATGATCTCGCGCTCGTTCGGCTCAAAGCCGGTTGCGATGACGGTGACCTGGATCTCTTCCGCCGCGCCCTTGTTCACCACGGCGCCGAAGATCACGTTCGCTTCCTCTCCCGCCTCCTGACTGATCACCGAGGTCGCCTGGGAGATCTCGTGGAGCGTCATCGTGTCGCCGCCGGTGATGTTGACGAGCACGCCCTTCGCGCCCTTGATCGACACCTCGTCGAGCAGAGGGCTCCGGATCGCCATTTGAGCCGCCTCGACCGCCCTGTTCTCCCCCTTCGACCTCCCCGTTCCCATGAGGGCGTCGCCCATGCCGCTCATAATAGAGCGAACATCCGCGAAGTCAAGATTTATGAGACCCGGGGTGAGAATAAGGTCCGAGATTCCCTTGGTCGCGTGCAGGAGCACGTCGTCGGCCATCGAGAAGGCCTCGGTGAGCGGCGTGTCCTTCCCCACGATCGAGAGAAGCTTGTCGTTCTGGATGATGATAAGGGTATCGACCTCCTGCTTGAGGGCCATGATCCCCTCGAGCGCCTGACGGTGGCGGCGCTTTCCTTCGAAGGTAAAGGGGCGCGTGACAATCCTCTTCCATCGCGCGGCGCCCGGCTTCCGGAGTCCCGCCCGAGCCGAGGCCCTTCGTCGATCGGTTGCCGATCTGAATGCGCTTGTGCGCCTTCGAGAGCTCGAGAACCTGGACGTCGGTGTTGACCGCAATGAACTCAACGCCCATGAGCTCCGCGTCGATCATCCGGTTCACGGCGTTTCCGCCGGCCCCGCCGACGCCGACCACCTTGAGTCGCGCCAGCTCGTCGATATCGTCGAATTCAAACCGCATGTGCTCCCCCTTCCATTCTAGTACAAGCTCGCGATTCTTCTTACCTTGTGTATCATCCATTTGACCCTGTCGAACGCTCCGTAGCCGCCGCGCGCCGCTATCCGGTCGCGGCCGTGAAGCAGAAGACCGATGCCCGTCGTCCACTCGGCCGAGTCGACGAGCTCGGAAAGACCCATGAGGTCCGACGGTTTGCCGATCCGTACGGGAAGATCGAAGACCTCCTCCGCGACGCCGTCCATCCCCCGAAGCCTCGAGCCGCCCCCCGAGAGGACGATCCCGGCCCCGAGCAGCTGATAGAACGGATCGTTCGCCACCGCCTTCTTCACCATCGTGAATATCTCCTCGGTGCGCGGCTCGATGATCGCGGCGAGTATCTGCGTGCGCACCTCGCGCGCCTCGCGTTCCCCGATCCCGGGGACCATGATCGTTTCCTCGTCGTTCGCAAGCGACGCGAGCGCCACGCCATGAGCGATCTTGAGATCCTCCGCGACCGGGCCGTTCGTCCGGAGCCCCACGGCGAGATCGCTCGTCACGTTGGCGCCGCCCGCTCCGACGACGCCGCTCGCGCGGACCGTGCCCCCGTGATACAGGGCATAGTTCGTGATGCCGCCCCCCACGTCGACAA